>NZ_JBKOPS010000009.1:0-178773 GCF_047272945.1 Rubrilithobacter danxiaensis | reverse complement strand
CGAATACGGATCGACAGATCAGTTGAAAAAGGATATAAAAGACTATATCTGTTACTACAATAAAAAGCGAATAAAACTGAATTTAAATGGAATGAGCCCGATGGAATATCGAGCTCATTATTACAAATCTAATAACTAAATTCGTCCAAACTTTTGGGGGCAGTCCATGTTTCACCCGCTTTTTTTAGGGCAGCTGTAGATATTACTTTGTAAAAATTAGCCGGGTTATAAAAATTCCTTCCCCATCGTCTTTACCGGCATTGCTTTCTACACCGCTGGTTACAAAGGCAAGTTTCCAGCCTTCTTTTGCCAGCTCATTCATTTTCGAAGTTATAATTGCGTCATTCGAAGCTATGTTCTGAAAGTTAATTCCGGCAATACTAAAAAAATTCAAAAGTTTCGTTTCTGCAAATTCTTCCACTTTTGCATCGCCCCGTTTTATGTCACCCTGCTTGCTCTCTTTGCCATCTGTACGGTTCGTCGTAAAATCAGAGACATTTACATTTGTTTTATTCTCAATAATTCTCGAACGACCTACTCCCATAGGGATAATAGATTCGACCACCGTTACCACTTTGTATTGTTGTGCTGAACAATTAAAGGCAACGAATAAAAACACCATAAATAAAAATTTCTTCATCTGCTAAGTAATTAAAACTCTACTACTCGTATGGCTTTTCGTTATCGCCCCGTTTTACTGGTTTCCAGACTCCAGAATAACAATCGCTTAAATGCTTTTATGTAAATTTTTCATCTAATATAAACTCAAGTATTGAAATAAAGAATAATATTTGCCTAACAAATTATAATTTTAACCGTTATAATACGTATTGTATTTAAATACCTCTAATAATCAAAATCATGAATTTAAATCAATTTCTTTCAGGTAAAATTACCCTTATCGCTTTATTTTTCAGTTTAGTTGTTTTCAGCGCCTGCTCAACTCTAAAAAATAGCAATAAGAAAGAAGCTATTGCAACAGTTACAGCTACACAGGCGTCAACTCCCGGAGAAGGAACGGTACGTTTTACACAAAAAAATCAATCGGTTGAAATGAAACTTGATATTTCATTTCCGTCTAAAGCCGGTAAGACTGTTGCGGTACACATCCATGAACATGGTGATTGTGCTGAAGCAGGAAACGCGGCTCATGGCCACTGGAATCCTACGAATACAAAACATGGCAAATGGGGAACAGGTGAATACCATTTAGGAGATATTGGCAATGTACAGTTAGACCAGAACGGTAAAGGAAGCCTTACGCTTAAAACAGATAAATGGAGCATTGGTACCGGAGCAGCAAACGATATAGTTGGAAGAGGTATTATTGTACACGACGGAACAGATGATTATGTTAGCCAGCCTTCAGGTAACGCAGGTTCCAGAATTGGTTGCGGCCCTATTACCTTAGTAAAATAATTATTCAACTATTTGATCCGGCGGAGATATAGACCAGCCGAAGAAATTGGAGCATTTTATTTGATAGAAATACTGAAATAGAAAGTGCTCCCTTTTCCACTCTGACTTTCAAACCAGATATCTCCGCCGTGTTTTTTCGCTATCTCCAAAGAAATATATAGGCCTAGGCCTATTCCCTGTATATTTTGATTGTGAATATTCTTTGCCCTTGAAAATCGCTTAAATAGCTTATCCTGCTCTTGTACTGAAATTCCTATTCCAAAATCTTTTACACTGATGATTGCTTTAGATACAGCAAGATCCTGAGAAAGTCTTACAATCACTTCAGATGCATTGGGAGAATATTTGATGGCGTTACTTATCAGATTAGTAATAACCTGCGAAACCCGTATACGGTCCGCAAAAACCTTTACAGATACCACCCCTTCTATTCGTATAGCGTGTGTTTTGTAAAGTACCTGAAGTTCATTTACCGTTTCAGAAACTACCTCGTTCAAGTCTATCTCTTCTTTATGAATGATGAGCCTGCCGGCTTGAATATTGGAAGTATCGAGCAAACTCCTGATAAGCTTGTTCAGTTTTGCTGCCTGATAATTAATCCTTTTTATAGAATTTGTAAAAGTCAGGTCGTTGACTTTCTTATCAAACCGCTGCAGAATATGAGCATAAGCAATAATACTTGTAACAGGTGTTTTTAGCTCATGGCTTGCAACGCCTATAAAATCGTCTTTTTGTTTTTCAACTTCTTTTTTGTTGGTAACATCGGTTAACGAAAGTAAGATCATTTGCTTATTGCTGTTTCTTAAAGCCAGCTTCCTGGCACTTAAAAGCACAACCCGCTTGCCTTTCTCTGTAAAATCCAACTCCAGCTCCAAATCAGTAAAAGATCCTTTCTCCTCAATCCCCTCCAGCATTTTGCGGAGCATAATAATGTTTAACTGCTGCTTATTTAGATTATAGATCGAAACTCTTTCTATCTCTTTCTTTTCGACATTAAAAAAATGACAGAAAGAAGTATTTGCAGTTGTTATAGTGAGGTCTTCATTTAGAACTATTAATGGTTCAGGAGCATTTTCCACAATACTTTCTGCATATTCACGGGCCGCAACCAGTTCATCTTCTTTTTTCTTCCGCTCCGTCCGGTTACGCATTACTTTTGCAAAACCAATATGTATATGCTCGTAATTGTACAAGGGGAAAACCAGGCCGCTTCCCCAAAATATTGATCCGTCTTTTCTTATATGGTAGCGCTCATTAACCGCTTTTCCATCTGTTAAAGCAGTAGTTAATTCCTTTATGTCTTCGCCAGCAGCCCTGTCTTCAGGAGTAAAAAGAATGGATGCATTTTGTCCGATAGCTTCATCTTTCGAATATTGAAATATATTTCGCGCCCCATTGTTCCATGTAATAATCTGCCCCTCCTTATCGGTTGCAAATACCACATAGTCTTCCAGGCTTTCAATAATTTCCTTATAAAAATCCTGTTTATTTAAAAATATATTATCCGCTTGATTCCGCATGTCTTGTACATCCATAATTCAAAGAGAAATCAAATCCATCCCCCCTGACTTGCTCTTTAACTTTAAAAAAAGTCCTTTGTTTTAAGCGGAAATAAAAGAATCTGCCGCTTTCGGGAGAAATAGAAGTTGCTGAGTAAAAAGCAGAAAGGGCGCTTTATTTTCTCTTCTTTCCTGCTAATTCTTTTGCTGCTTTGCTTTTTTCTTCCTTTGAAGATTTAGGGTCTCTTAATTCTTCAGAAGCTTTACTTTTAGATTCTTTTTTATTTGCTGGCATGTTATTTCAGGTTAAATGTTTCAGGCTATTAACAAAATTTATAATCTTTCAGTTTTCTAAAAGTAACCTCTCATAACAGCGTATTGTCAAAGAAAATCAAAACCTTTAAGCTGTTCTGCAATTTATTAACACAATATTTTTAAATTTGCATAAATTTGCCTACTAGTTCTATAGAGTATAATTGAAATAAAAGAAACTGGAAGAAAGATTTAGATTATTAAAGATGTCGGAATCACTTGAACAGAAAACCCAAATTTTAACTCAGCAGTTACAAGATAAAACTCCTGCCGAAGCTCTGGCAATTATCGAAGCAGCTTTTCCGGGTAAAGTAGTGTTTTCGAGCAGCTTTAGCTGGGAAGATCAGGCAATTTCTCATTTAATCCTGTCTTCTGAAATTCCAATTAAAATATTTACGTTGGATACAGGCAGGCTCTTTGAAGAAACCTATTATGTTTGGAGCCGTACCAATGAAAAATATAATACGAAGATTATCCCTTACTATCCGGATAATGATTTATTGGAGCGTTTTATATCCGAAAAAGGGCCTAATTCCTTTTACGAGAGTATAGAAAACCGGAAGGGATGTTGCTACATCCGGAAAGTGGAGCCCTTACAGCGGGCATTAAGCGGGAATGAAGTATGGATAACTGGTTTGCGGGCAGAACACTCGCCAGAACGGCTGGGACTTCCCCAAATAGAATGGGATGAAAGCAACCAGATCATCAAGTTCCATCCTATTCTGAATTGGAACACAGATGAACTGAAAGATTTTATTCATGCTAACGGAATCCCCTACAATACCCTGCACGATAAAGGTTTTGTAAGTATTGGCTGCGCCCCGTGTACGCGTTCGGTAAGGCCTGGCGAAGATTTCCGGGCCGGACGCTGGTGGTGGGAAAACAGAGAAACAAAAGAGTGCGGTTTACATGCACATTCATAAATAAAATATGTCGAAATATCACTTAGATTATTTAGATCAGTTAGAATCAGAATCTATTCACATTATGCGTGAAGTAGCAGGACAGTTTGAACGCCCTGCTTTATTGTTTTCTGGTGGTAAAGACTCTATTACCTTAGTTCAACTGGCTTTAAAAGCTTTTAAACCCGGAAAAATCCCTTTTCCGCTTGTTCATATTGACACCGGTCATAATTTTCCGGAAGCGCTGGAATATCGTGACAAACTTGTAGAACAAACCGGAGCAAAGCTTATTGTACGATATGTAGAAGATACTATCAAAGCAAAAGGCCTTAAAGAACCGGTAGGTAAGTTTGCATCCAGAAATGCGCTGCAATCGTTTACTTTATTAGATACGATCGAAGAATTTGGATTTGACGCGTGTATTGGCGGGGCCCGCCGGGACGAAGAAAAGGCAAGGGCAAAAGAACGTATCTTCTCTGTACGTGATGAGTTTGGCCAGTGGGATCCTAAAAAACAACGTCCCGAGTTGTGGAATCTTTACAACGGTAAAATTCACAAAGGCGAAAACGTTCGTGTTTTCCCTATAAGCAACTGGGTTGAACTGGATGTGTGGAATTATATAAAGAGGGAAAATATTCCTTTGCCTCCAATCTACTTCTCGCACGAAAGGGAAGTTTTGATACATGGAGAACATCTGGTTGCTGTTTCGCCTTATATACGTATTGATGAAACGGACATCATCGAAAAACGGCGGGTACGATACAGAACCGTGGGCGACATGACATGTACAGCTGCAGTAGAATCGACCGCATCTAACATTGATGATATCGTTAAAGAAATTAATCTTACACAAATCAGCGAACGCGGCGAAACCAGGATCGATGATCAGATCTCGGAAGCAGCAATGGAAGATCGCAAAAAGAACGGATATTTTTAATATAAGGTGTAAGTTGAAGAGAATAAATCCCATGTATCTTCAACTTGCAACCTTCAACTTATAACATAGAACTTACAACTTAAAAATGGATTTACTTCGCTTTATAACCGCAGGTAGTGTTGATGATGGAAAAAGTACATTAATAGGACGTTTACTGTACGATACCGATTCTATTAAAGTAGACCAGCTGCAGGCAATTCAAAAACAAAGCAAAAATAAAGCAGATGGAGAAATAGACCTCGCCTTATTTACCGACGGCTTAAGAGCAGAGCGTGAACAGGGAATTACAATTGACGTAGCTTATAAATATTTTAATACGGATAAGCGTAAATTCATTATTGCAGATGCTCCGGGACACATCCAGTACACTCGTAACATGGTAACCGGCGCTTCTACTGCCGACCTGATTATCATATTAATCGACGCCCGTCAGGGAGTTGTTGAACAAACACGCCGGCATACCATCATTGCCTCTTTGCTGCAAATACCCCATGTTGTAGTAGCTGTAAATAAGATGGACATGGTTAATTATTCTGAAGAAGCATTTAATAACATTGTTATTGACTATACAAAAATGGCTTCTTCGCTTAAAATTAAAGATGTAAAATTTATTCCGATAAGCGCTTTAGTAGGCGATAATATTGTAAATACATCTTCCAATACTTCCTGGTATACCGGAGAAACACTGATCCATTATCTGGAGAATATAAATATTGTAAAAGATATCAATTTAACACATCCTCGCTTTCCGGTACAATATGTTATCCGGCCACAATCAGATGACCTGCATGATTATCGCGGGTATGCAGGTAAAGTAATAAGCGGCACCTATAAAAAGGGAGACGAGGTTCTTATCCTTCCAGATGGAATTCCTTCTACAATTGAAGCGGTGGAAATTGACGGACAAGAAGTAGAGGAAGCATTTGCTCCTCAAAGTGCAGTAATCCGCTTAAAAGATGATATCGATATCAATCGTGGCGACTTTATTGTTTCTAAAGAAAAAGGAGCAACTACAAGCCAGGAAATTGAAGCAACTTTATGCTGGATGGATAATAAACCGCTGGCAGAAGGGAATAAATACCTGCTTCAGCTTCATAGTCGTACAGTACGCTGCATTGTAAAAGAAATTCAGTATAAATTAGACGTAAATACACTCGAAAAACAAACAGGAATTACTCAGGCAGCTCTTAATGACGTAGTGCATGTTCTTCTTAAAACAGCCTCTCCGGTTGTTTATGATAATTACAACGATCTGCGTGTTAATGGCGGGGCTATTCTTATTGATGAAACAGCTTTCACAACTGTTGCCGGTTGTATGTTACAATAATTGAGGCTATTTTATTTCGGCCTCATTATATGATTTTCTTTAAAAAATACGTTTCTTTTGGAAGATTATTAAGAGGCTGATTTCATGGATAAAACTCCTGATAATTATAGTCAGCTCATCTTAAAAATAGATGAGTTTATTCGAAAGTACTACCTTAATAAGGTAATCAGGGGAAGTATTTATCTTTCAGCAGCTCTTTTCGCCAGTTTTATCGTGGTAACCCTGGCAGAATATTTTGGCAATTTCAGCATTCCTGTTCGCTCCGTACTTTTTTACTTGTTTATTCTACTTAATGCCGCTATATTTCTTATATGGATAGTTCAACCCTTGTTTTCTTATTTTAAACTCGGGAAAACGATTAACTATGAACAGGCATCAACTATTATAGGCCAGCATTTTTCAAATGTAAAAGACAAGCTGCTGAATATTCTGCAGCTTAAAAAACTTTCTGACGAACACCCCGAACATTTCCAGTTAATTCTGGCTGGCATCAATCAAAAAATCACTGACCTTAAGCCGGTTCCTTTTTCTTCCGCTATCCGTATAAAGGATAACAGAAAGTATATAAAGTACACGGCAGTTCCTTTTATTATTATCTTATTAATAGCGTTTACCGCACCCCGAATTTTTAGTGAAAGTACCGAACGTCTGATAAAACACAACGTAAAGTTCGTTAAAAAGGCCCCTTTTAACTTTCTTATTCTAAATAAAGAGTTAACAGCAATACAAGGGCAGGATTTTGATTTACAGGTAAAGCTGTCGGGAAATGAAATTCCTGCCGAATTATATGTAGAGAGCGGAGCTAATACCTTTAAATTAACTAAAGATAATATTGTTCAGTTTCATTATACTTTTCGGAATTTACAGGAAGACAAACAAATACGGCTGTTAGCCGGAGAATATTCTTCAGACCCCTATACCATAAAAGTTAAAAGAAAGCCCTCGCTTCTAAATTCCAAAATCTATCTACGCTATCCCTCTTACACAAAGAAAAAAAACGAATGGATAACCCATCCGGGAGATTTAACTGTTCCTGAAGGCACAAAAATGGAATGGCAGTTCTTAGCCGATAATACCTCCAGGTTACAACTCACCTTCAATAACAAAAAAACTTTAATTAACCCCTCTGCTGAAAAAACCTTTTCATACACACATACTGCTCTTGAAAACATCCGTTTTACTGTTCTCCCTTTAAATGAAGAAGTAAAAAACGGAGACGAGATCGCTAACCAGATAAATGTAGTTCCTGATCTTAATCCACAGATTGAGGTGAAAGAAATTCCTGATTCTACCAATAGTAAGCTGTTTTACTTTATTGGAAATGTCCGTGATGATTATGGTTTTTCTAAATTGGTATTCCACACCCGGACAATTGTAAACGGAGAACAAAAAAAATCAACAACCCATGCTATCCCAATTAATAAAGAAAGCACGGCAAACACCTTTTTATATACACTAAACGTAAATGATGCACGCTTAAGTCCTGGGAGTGAACTGGAATACTATTTTGAAGTTTATGATAATGATGGTGTAAACGGACCAAAAGCTACACGTTCTGCTTTAAAAACATTCCGGCTTCCTGCAGAAAAAGAACTCGAAAAAAGAATAGAAAATTCTTCGGCTGCAGTTAAACAAAAAATGACTGAAGCAATAAAAAAAGCGGCGCAGATAGAACGTGATGCAAAAAAGATGAAACAGGAGCTGTACAGTAAAAACGATCTGGAATACAGCGAAAAAAAGCAGGTGGAGCAGTTGGTTGAAAAGCAAAAGCAGCTGGAACAACTGGTTGAAACGATAAAGCAGGAAAACAGGAAAAAGATAAGCGATCAGGAAGATTTGAATGTCCAATCGCAGGAAATGCGTGAAAAGCAGGAACAAATTCAAAAACTTTTTGATAATGTGTTGGATGAGAAAACAAAAGAACTGCTAAAAAACATTGAAAAACTGTTGGAACAGAACAATAAAAACCTGACCCAGCAGGAGCTAAACAAGATGCAAATGGATAATAAAAGTTTGCAGAAGGAGCTTGACAGGATTTTGGAATTATATAAACAGCTTGAGTTTGAACAAAAACTTTTAAATACTATAAATCAATTAAATAAAACCGCAAATCAACAAAAACGTTTAAGTGAAGAATCGCTTGCTGAAAATAAGGGCAAAGCGGATCAGGCGAAGCAGAAGCAGGAAGATCTGAAAGATACATTTGAAAACATTCAGCAGTCGTTAAAAGAACTGCAAAACAAAAACCAGGAACTGGAACAACAGAATGATTTTCAAAATCCTCAGAAAGACCAGGAGGAAATTGAGAATCTGCAGGAAGAGGCTCTGAAAGAGCTGGATAAAAAGAATCTGAAAAAAGCCGGTGCAAATCAGCAGAAAGCTGCAGCGCAAATGCAGCAATTAGCACAAAAATTGCAGTCGATGCAGGATGAAAGTGAGCAGGAAGAGAACCAGGTAAATATTCAGAGTTTAAAAGAGATACTTGATAACTTACTTACTGCTTCGTTTGAACAGGAAAAGCTAATGGAAACCTTAAAGAAAACCAATATCAATTCGCCCGACTACGGAAATTTGACCGTTAAGCAAAAGGATATTAAGGATAACCTGAAATTAGTTCAGGACAGCTTGTTTTCACTTAGTGCAAAAGTTCCGCAAATACAATCTGTGGTAAACAGAGAAATAGAACAGATAAATACAAATATTGGCAGGACTTTAGAGAGTTTAAGCGAAAGAAAAACGGCCGAGGCCAGCAGGAGCCAGCAATACGCCATGACTTCGGTAAATAATCTGGCTTTAATGCTTAGCGAGGTGCTGGATCAGTTGCAGAAAGCCATGCAAAACTCAAGTCAGGGGGGCAAGGGAAAAAAACAAAGCCTGTCCCAACTTAGCAAAATGCAGGAGCAACTGAACAGAAATATGGACAAAGCCCGACAGCAGATGCAACAAAATGCCCAGAAAGGACAACAGCAACCAGGCAGCCAGATGAGCCAGCAGTTTGCCAGAATGGCTAAGGAACAACAGCTTATACGAGAGGCGCTACAAAATATAAATAAAGAATTGAATAAAGATGGTAAGGGAAAACTCGGAAATCTTGATAAATTAGCGCAGGAAATGGAACAATCTGAAACCGATCTCGTAAACAAGCGGATTCGGCAGGAAACTTTGCTTCGGCAGCAGGAAATTTTAAGTAAATTACTGGATGCTGAGAAAGCTGAGCGGGAAAGGGATTTGGATTCACAGCGGGAAAGTAAACAGGCAAAAGAACAATCTCCCAATTATAAAGTAGTACTGGAAGAATATAAAAAGGCGAAACAAAAAGAATTAGAATTGCTAAAAACAGTTCCTCCTGCTTTAAATTCATTTTACAAATTAAAGGTTGGAGATTATTTTAAATTATTAAATTCGAATAATTAAAATTATGACAGTAAACCGTGTAGATATTTCAGAAAATTCAGCTCTATATACATTACAGCTGCCTTCCCGGTTAGATAGTCTTACCACGGTTGAAAATTTCGCTGATTCGTTAAAAGAGCAATACAACATCGGGGAAGACACTTATGCCAACATGCTTACCTGCCTGAGCGAAGCAACTATAAACGCTATTGTTCACGGTAATAAAGAAGATGAAAGCAAAATTGTGTACCTGAATTTGGAAGTTCAGGACGGTAAGCGGTTAATTTTCACTATTGCTGATGAAGGCGAAGGATTTGATTATAATAACCTGCCTGACCCTACCGCCCCGGAGAATCTTGAAAATCTAACAGGCCGTGGTGTCTTTATAATTAAACAACTTGCAGACCAATTCATTTTCAACCTGAAAGGGAATGAAGTGGAACTGCACTTCAAAATCTAATGAGTTCGGCACGTATTCATTTTTTTTCAGAAGAAATATCATACTCCCTGAAACAAAAAGCTCTACTGCGAAAATGGATTACTACTGCGTTTGAAGAAGAAGGCAAAAAGTTAAAAGAGCTGAACTTTGTCTTTTGCAGTGACAATTACCTTTTATTAATAAATCAGCAATACCTTAAACATAACACGTTCACTGATATCATCACTTTTGATAATAGTGAGTCGCCAGATGAAACTACCGGTGATATCTTTATCAGCATTGACCGCGTAAAGGAGAACAGCAAAAAATTTACTGTCCCCGAACGCGATGAACTGCATCGTGTAATGATACACGGAACCTTACACCTTCTGGGTTATAAGGATAAAAGCAAAGAAGATAAATCCCTGATGACAGAAAAGGAAAATTACTACCTCAGTAAGCGTAATTTCTAAACTCTCTCTTTCTAATCCATTGGAATTTCAATAATTAATATTTTAGCACCCCGTTCTGCATTTATTTCAAATGATTCTGTATCATAAATTCCGGCTGCATCCCTTTTGCTCAAACGTTCTCCATCAATAAGTGCATTACCTTCAATAATAAAAACAAAGGCGCCATTACCCGGATTTTTTAGTGTATAATTCTGCAAGCTATCTTCTGCAAAATTACCTAAGGAAAAATACGCATCCTGGTTTATCCACATAGCTTCAGTATCCTTAACAGGCGAAACAACTGTAAAGAAGGTATTTTGGAAGCTTTTTTCATCAAATTTCTTCTGGTCGTACCTCGGTTTTATATTTCTCTCTTTAGGGAAAACCCAGATCTGTAATAAATTTACCTCTTCCGTTGCAGATGCATTAAATTCAGAATGTTGTATTCCAGAGCCTGCAGACATAATTTGTATTTCTCCCGGTCTTATAACCCCTTCCGAACCCAAACTGTCTTTATGCGCTAAGGAGCCTTTTAAAGGAATAGTAACAATTTCCATATTGTCATGTCCATGCGCACCGAAACCTCGTCCAGGAGCCACGATATCATCATTTAAAACCCTTAATAACCCAAAATGCATTTTTTTCGGATCGTAATAATTTGCAAAACTGAAACTATGTGCTGCCTTTAACCAGCCATGGTTCTGAAATCCTCTTTGAAGGGCAGGATATAATATCTTTTTCATATCATAAAATTATATGTTTAAACACACAAAAGGTATTCCAAGAAATCTTATTACTATTTTTGCACATTATAGTGAAAAATATGGCATTAAAAGCCGTTATAGCAGGAGGAAGCGGACTAATTGGCAGTGAGTTAATAAACTGCCTTTTACACAGAGAGGAATTTTCTGAAATTCTTGCTTTGGTAAGAACGCCGCTGTCCTATTCACATCCTAAACTTAAACAGATTATAGTTTCATTTGATTCACTTGAAACATATACTTCCCAAATTAGTGGCGATATTCTTTTTTGTTGTCTGGGTTCTACTGCCCGTAAAACCCCTAATCTTAAAGATTATAGGAAAGTAGATTATTATTACCCTTTATCTTTAGCAGAAATTGCCAAAACGCAGAGATTTGATCAGTATCATTTGGTAAGTTCGCTTGGAGCTAATCCGGATTCGGTAAGCTCATATTTAAAGATGAAGGGTGAAGTGGAAATAGCTATACAACAAACTGGTTTGCAGAGCGTTCATATTTATCGCCCCTCGCAATTAACAGGTAAAAGAAAAGAAAAAAGACAGTTTGAAAAATTTACAATAGGATTTATGAAAATCCTGAATCCTTTTTTAGCTGGTCCTTTAAAAAAATACAGAAGTATCAGTGCCGCTAAAGTTGCTTCTGCAATGGTAAATCAATCGGTTAAAAAACTCAAGGGAATTCATATATATAATTCAGATCAAATTCGACAATTAGCATGAGCAGTATTCTTTCTACAGAGCAGGTAGCCCATTCCTTTAATGACAGCTGGCTTTTTAAAAACCTTACTTTTGGAATAGTCAAAGGCCAGAAATTAGCTTTAGTTGGACATAATGGTGCAGGTAAATCTACTTTTTTGAAAATACTTGCAGGAAAGATAATTCCACAGGAAGGGAAAGTTGTAACTGAACGTGATTTAAAAATAGGATATCTGGACCAGGATCCTGATTTTAAAGATCAGGAAACGATTGCCGATTTTATATATAGTATGGACAATAAACAACAGCTTCTAATAAGGCAATACGAAGAATTATTATCCAACGAAAACCCCGATCAGGATCTGCTTGAAAAATTGACGAATGAAATTAGCGAATTGAACGCCTGGGAATATGAATATGAAATAAAAACAATTCTGGGAAGGTTATCTATTAATAATCCCGAACTTAAAATCAATACTCTTTCGGGCGGACAAAAGAAACGCTTGGCTCTCGCGAAATTATTAATAGATACCCCTGATATTTATATACTGGATGAGCCTACTAATCATTTGGATATTGAAATGATAGAATGGTTAGAAAGCTTTTTAACGAATGGCAATAAGACGGTTTTAATGGTTACACACGACAGGTATTTCCTGGATGCAGTTTGTAACCAGATTTTGGAATTGCAAGACAAAAAATTATACTTCCATAAAGGAAATTACAGCTATTATCTGGAGAAAAAAGCAGAGAGGGAAGAGCAGCAGGCAAGCGAGCTACAAAAGAATACCAACTTGTTAAGAAAAGAATTAGAATGGATGCGTCGGCAGCCCCAAGCCAGAACCACAAAATCAAGGTCGAGAATTAATGCTTTCTATGAATTGGAAGAGAAAACAAAAGGAAAAGGGCATAGCGAAAAACTTGAACTAAGCATTACTACAGCCAGACAAGGAAATAAAATTTTAGAACTTAGGCAGGTTTCTAAAAGCTTTAATAATAAAACTTTGATTAAAGATTTCAGCTATGCATTTAAAAAAGGCGACAAAATAGGAATAGCCGGAAGAAATGGAACTGGAAAAACCACCTTATTAAATTTAATTACTGGAAAAAGCACTCCGGATAGCGGTGAAATTATCATAGGCGAAACCACTGTTTTTGGATACTATCAGCAATCAGGATTAGAGATAAAACCAGATGAAAGAGTAATAGATGTTGTAAAGAACGTTGCTGAATATATTCCTATGGCTACTGGAAAGAGTATATCAGCATCGCAATTATTAACTCAATTCTTGTTCCCGCCTTCAAGGCAGTATTCCCCCGTAAACAAACTGAGTGGAGGCGAAAGGAAAAGATTGCAGTTAATGCGTGTATTGATGGCAAATCCAAATTTTTTGATTTTAGATGAGCCTACCAATGACCTGGATATTGACACATTAAACGTACTGGAAGACTTTCTTGAGAACTATAAGGGAGTATTATTACTTGTCTCTCACGATCGTTATCTGATAGATAAATTAACAGAACAGTTATTTATATTAGAAGGAAACGAAAAGGTTCGAATTTATTCAGGGAATTATACTGAATATCGCATTGAAAAGCAGGACGCCCTTGTTGCTTTGAAAGAAAAGGAGCTTTCAACAGTAAAAAAAGCAACACAAACTAACACCTCAAACAAGGTGAAGCTAAGCTATAAAGAGCAAAAGGAATTTGAATTATTAGACACATCCATACCAGAACTGGAAAATAAGATAACAGAACTTTCAGAAGAGTTAAATTCAGGAATCACAGATGTAGATAAATTGTTAAACATAGCACAGGATTTAGAAAAACTAAAGACTGAGCTGGATGATAAAACACTGCGCTGGATTGAACTTGTAGAATTAAAAGAAGGGTAAACAACACCAATTGTTCCACGTGGAACAATTTTTATTAGAAAATACTAACGTTCCACGTGGAACAAAAAAGAAAATGTTTAAAGAATACGACGTAATTGTAGTAGGTGCCGGACATGCCGGATGTGAAGCAGCCGCAGCCGCAGCGAATTTAGGATCTTCCGTGCTTTTAATAACTATGAATATGGCAACTATTGCTCAGATGAGCTGTAATCCGGCTATGGGAGGTGTGGCAAAAGGTCAGATTGTTAGGGAAATTGATGCAATGGGCGGATATTCAGGAATTGTTTCGGATAAAAGCACGATACAATTCAGAATGTTGAATAAGTCAAAAGGCCCTGCAATGTGGAGTCCCCGTACTCAAAATGACAGAATGCGATTTGCAGAGGAATGGCGTTTAATGCTTGAAAGAACTCCAAATGTTGACTTCTGGCAGGATACGGTTCAGGCTGTACTTGTAAAAGGAAATACTGCCGCAGGTGTTAGAACGTCGTTAGGAATAGAAATTAAATCCAAAGCAGTCGTATTAACTAATGGAACTTTTTTGAATGGCATAATACATATCGGAGAAAAAAGATTTGGAGGGGGAAGAACAGGAGAAAAAGCAGCAACAGGATTAACAGAACAATTGGTAGAACTGGGCTTTGAATCCGGGAGAATGAAAACAGGAACACCACCAAGAATAGATGGAAGAAGCCTGGATTATAGTAAAATGGAAGAACAATGGGGAGATGAAGAGCGAGGCAGATTTTCCTTTACTAATGTAGATTTACCCAAAGAACAACGTTGCTGCTGGATAACTTACACAAACCACAATGTACATGAAACATTGAAGGAAGGATTCGAAAAATCTCCTATGTTCACTGGGAGGATAAAAGGACTTGGCCCGAGATATTGCCCTTCCATTGAAGATAAAATTAATCGCTTTGCCGAACGTGAGCGTCACCAGATATTTGTTGAACCGGAGGGTTTAAATACTATTGAAATTTATGTTAACGGTTTTTCTACCTCTCTTCCCGAAGATGTGCAGTACAAAGCATTAACTCAAATCCCGGGATTTGAAAATGCAAAAATGTTCCGTCCTGGTTACGCCATTGAATACGACTACTTCCCTCCTACACAATTAAATCTTACACTTGAAACAAAACTAGTTTCAAATTTATTTTTTGCCGGGCAGATAAACGGAACAACAGGCTATGAAGAAGCAGCAAGTCAGGGATTCATCGCAGGGATAAATGCTCATCAGAAAATAACACAAAAACATGAATTGATCATGAAGAGATCAGAATCATACATAGGTGTATTGATTGACGATCTGGTAACCAAAGGAACAGAAGAACCATATCGAATGTTCACATCAAGAGCTGAACATCGTTTACTTCTGAGACAGGATAATGCAGATATTCGCTTATCTCCTATTGGTTACAAACTTGGTCTTATATCTGAAGAGCGATTAGAAAAAGTAAACAGGAAAATTACAGATTCAGATGAAATTGTAAAATTCCTAAAATCAGAATCAATACAAGCATCTAAAATAAATTCATGGCTTGAAGAACAGGGAACTTCTCCTCTTAGCCAAAATATAAAACTTCAACAATTACTCTCAAGGCCTCAGATCAATTTTGAAAATCTAAGAAAGGTAAATAAAAAGTTAGATAGCTTTCTTACAAACTATAACAAAGAAGCTATCGAAGAAGCTGAAATAAAAGTAAAGTATGAAAGCTATTTTGAAAAGGAGTTGGAAATTGTAACTAAAATGAAAAGAATGGAGGATCACGAAATAAATCCAGACTTTAATTACCAGACTTTAGTTTCGCTATCAAAAGAAGCCAGAGAAAAATTGATGAAAATAAAACCGAGAACATTGGGACAGGCATCAAGAATTTCCGGCGTTTCTCCCTCCGATATTTCAGTAATTATGGTCCATGTTAACAAATAATCGATAATAAACTGATTTACAGAATATTATGAACAATAGAAATAAAGCGATATAAAAGGACATCTTATATTTTTTGATTCATAATATCAAAATAAAAAACAATCTCTCTAATAGCTTATAAATGGCCAATTTTTCAAAAGTGAATTTTAAGACTCTTTTTTTAATAGTAATTCTATTCATCAGCGCCTGTGCAAGCATTCAGCAGCCTACGGGTGGACCAAAAGATAAAGAACCGCCAAAAGTTGTTAAAGAAACACCAAAAAATCTTAGCAGGAATTTTTCAGCAAAACAGATCCAAATCCAGTTTAATGAATTTATTAAACTATCCAACGAATTCAAAGAAATAAGCATTTCTCCTGAAACGGAACGACTACCAATTTATAAAGCTAAAAAGAGTGTGCTTACAATAAAATTCCAGGATACATTATTAAAAAATACTACATACACTATTAATTTTGGAAACGGGATAGTTGATTATAATGAAGGAAATATTCTTAAAAATTATAGCTACGTTTTTTCAACCGGAAATATTATTGATTCGTTAAGCATATCAGGGACTATAACTAACGCCTTAACAAAAGAACCTGAGCTTGACGCAACGGTGTTCATTATTCCTGTAGAGCAGGATACAATCTTTGGTAAAAAGAAAGCGCCCATTTATACTACAACAGATTCTTCAGGAAATTATAAACTAAAAAACCTTCGGTCTGATAAATACTTCATATATGCACTAAAGGAAGAAGGTGGAGATCGTATTTATAATTCTACAAATGAATTTATAGGCTTCAGAAAAGATACAATTCTTTTAAGCAAAGATCTTTCTGAAATAGATATGGAAGTATTTAAGGAAGAACCTGCTGCCTTGCGCATCCTAGACAGAAAAATAGAAAATGACGGAAGGATACTGATAACATTTAATAAAAGTATTCCTGACCCTTCCCTTTCCATTATTGAGCCTGCAAATTTAAATACTTCAAAAAATGTTGAATTCAGTTCAAAAAATGATTCAGCAATGCTTTGGCTGCCTGAAATGAATTTTGATTCACTGAAAGTTTCTATACAAAGCGCTACAAAAAGCTTAGATACTATTGTATTGCGACGAGGAAAAAAAGATACTTATAACCGTACCTATACGATCACAGATAACATCAGTTCAGGAGGATTGAAGCCCAAGACAGACCTACATCTAACATTTTCCGGCCCTGTTAGCGGTTTCGACGGATCAAAGATAAAATTATCAGAAGACTCCATACCAAAAAGGGCACAGGTAATAAAAGACAGCACTTCTACCCGTAAATATTATATACGTTATCCCTGGAAACAGAATAAATCCTATAAAATAGATCTTGCTGAAAATGCCTTCTTTAACAAATCTACAGGCGCTAAAAATAAAATCTACAGCAAAACATTTACACTGAACAGTGAAGAAAATTATGGAAATCTGACTCTAGATATAAAAGTTCCTGAAAAAGATAAGAATTACATAGTTCAGCTATTAAATGAAAACAATGAAGTTATAAGAACTGATAGCTTGGATTCGGATGGAAAAATAAATTACCTGGGCTTCCAGGTTGGAACGTTCAGAATACGGATATTATATGATGAAAATAAGAATGGAAAATGGGATACTGGAAATGTTAAACAGCGAATCCAGCCAGAAAAAGTGTGGAATTACGATAAAGAAATAACCCTGAGAGCAAACTGGGATCTCGAAGAAAAAATAACGATTCCTAACCCTGCTGAAACCAATTAGAATACATAATATAATTTAAGGGAAGCTGACTTAACATTTCGCGTTGTTCATTGGAAATGGGTTTTATTTTTTTTGCCGGTATACCGGCATAAATAAAACCGGACTCACAAACAGTATTTTCCAATACAATTGCACCTGCAGCAATAATTGTAAAGGATTCTACAACGGCATGATCCATTACAATCGCACCCATACCTACTAAAACATTGTCTTTTAATGTACAACCATGTACCAGGGCTTTATGCCCTACAGAAACATTATTTCCTATAGTGGTAGCTGCTTTTAAATAAGTGCAATGAATAACAGCACCGTCCTGTATATTAACATTATTTCCAATAGAAATACTGTTTACATCACCTCGTATTACAGCATTAAACCATACCGAGCAATTACTCCCCATTTTAACATCCCCTACAATTGTTGAATTCTCCGCAATAAAACAATCCTGTCCCCATACAGGAGATTTATCTTTAACAGGTAAGATAAGAGCCATAATTTAGATTTTAAAAAATTGTATCAATAGGATTAGGCTGATGTTCAGGATAGTCAGTAGTATAATGTAAGCCTCTGCTTTCTTTTCTTAACATAGCAGCTTTTATTACTATATAAGCCGTTTGAATAACATTCCTCAATTCACATAGTTTAATGGACAATTTTGTGCGTTTATAAAAGCTTTCAGTTTCATCGTACAACAATCCCAAACGTCGTAAGGCCCTTTCTAATCTGAAATCTGAACGGACAATACCAACGTAATCACTCATAATTTTTTGGGTTTCGCGAAGATTATGAGTGACAAGAATATCTTCATCAGATAAACGAGTATTTGTTTCATCCCATTCAGGAATTGTATCAGGAATGGTGTTCTTTTGATAATTTTCAACCGCATCTACATAAATACGATGCGCAAAAACAGTAGCTTCGAGTAATGAATTTGACGCAAGCCGATTGGCCCCATGCAAGCCGGTAGAAGAACATTCACCGCAGGCATATAAACGTTGAATTGACGACCGTCCATTTTCATCAACCATAATTCCACCACACATATAATGGCAAGCCGGTGTAACAGGAATCATATCCTTTGTCATATCAATTCCGATACTTAAACATTTAGCGTAAATATTAGGAAAATGAATCAATATTTCATCTTTGCTACGATGCCGGATATCGAGATATACAAAATCATCTCCCGATTTTTTCATTTCCGAATCTATCGCCCTTGCCACAATATCTCTTGGAGCTAACGACTTACGTTCATCATATAAATGCATGAATTCTTCTCCCTTGCTGTTCCTCAAAACACCTCCAAATCCTCTGACAGCCTCTGATATTAAGAAGGATGGATATTCTCCCGGATTGTATAAAGCCGTAGGATGAAACTGTATAAATTCCATATTCCTCACCTTCCCTTTAGCGCGATAAACCATTGCAATACCATCACCTGTAGCTATAACAGGATTCGTAGTATTTGAGTAAATATGTCCGGCACCGCCTGAAGCCATAACAGTTACATTTGCAAGAATCTTTTCAACGACATTTGTGCGTGTATTTAATGCATAAATACCATAGCAACGGATATTATCAGATTTCTTATCAACAAATTCACCCAAATGATGCTGTGTAATAAGTTCAATGGCAAAATAATGTGTAAGAATTTCAATATTCGGATTGTTATGAACCTGCTCTAAAAGTGCTCTTTCAATTTCAAACCCGGTAATATCCTTATAATGAAGTACCCTATGCTCTGAATGCCCGCCCTCTTTTGCAAGGTCGTACATCCCATAATTCGTTTTATCAAAGTTAGTTCCGTAATCAATTATCTCTTGTATGCGATCAGGACCTTCCTTCACAACTATTTCTACTACCTTTTTATCACATAAACCGTCACCGGCAATAAGAGTATCCTGAATATGTTTGTCGAAAGAATCACCTTTATCCACAACTACCGCGACTCCACCCTGTGCATACTTAGTGTTCGATTCATCTTCATTCGCCTTTGTAACTATCAGAACCTTACCATGTTTTGCAGCCTTAAGGGCAAAACTTAAACCGGCAATTCCGGAACCAATAACAAGGAAATTAACAGACCGCATTGAAAAAAAGATTATTAAAATGTAAACTTAATTCTTAGTGTGGATAAAGCACAGTAAAGATGTTAATTTTGTATTAAAAAGAAATGAAAGATTCTTGAATTTACTGCTATATAAACTTTTCAGGAGTAAAATAGAGAACTTTCCAGAAAGTTATAAGCATATAAAATGACGTTTTACACTTCTGATGGTATAAGTAAAAATCAACTGAATAACTCGTTCTAAAAATTATAGCAATAAGCAAGTCATTGAAAATGAAAATCTTAAATAGTTATAAATGTTTATAACTTGTTTAAAATTTAACCAAAACAAAAGAAGCAAAAAATAGTTAGGCCACTTTTAAACATTACCAACACCCTAATAAACAGTAAGAATCTTTTTAATAAATAATTTGTATTTTATTGTATTGTCGAGAAATGGATATTTTTGAAGAAATAAATGTTAAAGGTTTTGTAGACGAACCTATCGATCCGACACTGGATCTGTTTGATGAGATTGAAAAATTAAAAAAAGAAAAAAATGCGATTATTCTTGCACACTATTATCAGGAACCTGATATACAGGATATTGCTGATTATATCGGAGATAGTTTGGGCTTATCGCAGCAGGCAGCCAAAACCGATGCGGACATTATCGTTTTTGCCGGTGTACACTTTATGGCAGAAACAGCAAAGATATTATCGCCCGATAAGAAAGTTTTATTACCAGACGTAAAGGCAGGATGCTCCTTATCAGATAGTTGCCCGCCGCACTTATTTGCAAGATTTAAAGAAGCGTATCCCGATCACCTGGTAATAACGTATGTGAATTGTACTGCAGAATTGAAAGCCTTAAGCGATATAGTTTGTACTTCAGCTAACGCAGTTCAAATTGTTGAAAGTTTACCAAAAGATCAAAAAATAATATTCGGCCCTGATAGAAATTTGGGAACGTATGTAGCTAAAAAGACAGGAAGAGACCTGGTATTGTGGAATGGTGCTTGCATGGTTCACGAAATATTTTCGCAGCAGCGGATATTAAAACTTAAAGAAAGGCACCCGGAAGCGAAGTTTATAGCACACCCAGAGTGTGAAGATATACTTTTAAATATGGCTGATTATGTAGGTTCTACAACCGGACTGCTTAACTATACCATAAAAAGCCCTGCAAAAGAATTTATTGTTGCTACCGAAAGTGGAATTATCCATCAGATGGAGAAAGCGAACCCCGATAAGGTATTTATACCCGCTCCTCCAAACAATGCCTGTGCATGTAATGATTGTCCGCATATGAAGCGTAATACATTGGAAAAATTGTACTTGTGTTTAAAAAACGAGTTGCCTGAAGTAACTGTTTCTATGAATATTATAGAACAAGCAAGGAAACCAATTGAACGCATGCTGGAAATATCAGCACGGTTAGGATTGTAGTGGGGATAAAGTGTTTAAAGTTTAATTTTTATTTTTTTTAACATGTTTGAAAACAGCGAACGGACGGATATACAAAACCTTGGAGAATTTGGTTTAATAGATCACTTAACACAACATGTTAAAATTTATAATCAGGATAGTACAGTAAAGGGAATCGGAGATGATGCCACAGTTCTTGATTTTTCAGCAAATAAAACACTTATTTCAACAGATCTGCTATTGGAAGGTATTCATTTTGACTTATCCTATACTCCCTTAAAACATCTTGGATATAAAGCTATCCAGGTTAATTTAAGTGATATATACGCCATGAACGGTGTTGCAAGTCAGGTTACCGTTTCAATAGGTTTATCAAGTAAGTTTCCGCTCGAAGCCGTCGAAGAACTTTACGAAGGGATGCTTTTAGCATGTAACCAGTATAAAGTTGATCTTGTAGGCGGCGATACTTCTTCATCAAAGCAAGGCCTTGTAATAAGCGTTACAAGTATCGGATACGCTAAAGAAGAGGATATATGCTATCGTTCTGGTGCTAACGAGAAAGATTTAATTTGTGTTTCCGGAGATTTGGGCGCAGCTTATGTCGGACTTCAGTTGCTGGAGCGTGAAAAGCTTATTTATCTTGAAAATCCGAATATTCAACCTGATTTAGAGGGAAAAGATTACATCATTGAAAGGCAATTAAAACCGGAATCTCGTAAGGATATAATTTCAGCACTGAAAGAACTAGGAATTAAGCCTACTTCGATGATTGATATTTCTGATGGGCTTGCTTCAGAAATTATGCATATCTGTAGGCAATCTAAAAAAGGATGTAGTTTATATGAAGAAAAAATTCCTATTGACCCTATGACGTATAATACAGCACGTGAATTTAATCTTGATCCTTCTGTTTGTGCTTTAAATGGCGGCGAAGATTATGAATTACTTTTCACTATTAAACAGGATGATTACGACAAGTTAAAATATAATCCTGATATCACCGTAATTGGTTATATTACAGAAGAGGCGGCAGGAATGAACCTTATCAGCAAATCCGGAAATGTTCATCCTTTGAAAGCACAGGGATGGAATGCATTTAAAGACAAATAAATATTTATTTTAAAATCATGGGAAATAAATTAACATTAGTTTTAGATAAAAATATAATAGAAAAGGCGAAGGTTTTTGCTTCAGACAGGAATATAAGTTTATCTAAATTAGTTGAATCTTACCTTGATAAAGTAACTTCAAATCAATTTCCTGAAGAAGAAATTTCTCCTTTGGTAAAAGATCTTTCAGGTGTAATCAAACTACCTCAAGATAAAAATTATAAAAAGGAGTATAGTGAATACCTATCTAAAAAATATCTGAATGGATAATATATTTGTTGACACAGATATGCCTGGATATGCTATCAAAAAGAGAACCTCATTATACTTTTGCCGCTAGATTATTCACTTTATCAGATAAAAAAGAGATAAACTTATTCGTATCATCTTTATCTTTTTCTAATCTCAATTATCTACTGTCCAACAATATTCTATTAAAGAAGCCCTTAGAATTTTAAGTAGTTTTAAAGTACTTGTTAATATTCTATCCGTAGATGATAAAATAATAGAACTTTCTCTAAATTCTGTTTTTAATGATTTTGAAGATGCTATACAGTATTATACGGCAATAGAGAATAATTTAAAAATATTAGTAACAAGAAATTTAAAAGATTTTAAAGAAGCTCAAATACGTGTAGAATCTGCAGAATTGTATTTGAAAAACAAATTTAAAGATTCTGTTTAATCCACTGAAACTTCCTCATCTTCTTCTATCGAATCGAAGTATTTGGTACTGATTTTTTTAGAACCTTTGATGCCAAGTTCTCTGAGATTTTCAATCCTGCGGATAATTCCTCCTTTACCTTCAAGCCGAGTAAATGCACTGTTAAAGTTTTTATGTACGCTTTCAAACCCGGTTTGAACTTTCTCAAGATCTTTAATCAGATCATAAAATTTGTCGTATAAAGCTTCTCCTTCTTTTGCTATTCTTAAAGCGTTTTTATTCTGATATTCATGTTTCCAGATGCTTGCAATGGTTCTTAAAGTAGCCAGCAAAGTAGAAGGGCTAACAATAACGATATTGCGATCAAAGGCTTCGGTAAACAGTTGATTATCGTGCTGGGTAGCGAGTGAAAAGGCAGGTTCCACAGGCATAAAAAGTAAAACAAAGTCAAGTGATTTGATTTCGTATAAATTTTGATAATTCTTATCTCCCAGACCTTTAATGTGTCTTCTTATCGAAGAAATATGGTTTTTTAAACAAAGTAATTTTTCCTGTTCGTTATCGCACGAATGGTACTTTTCAAAGTCAACCAAAGAAACTTTCGAGTCAATTATAATTCGTTTTTCATCTGGTAAATGAATTATAACATCGGGCTGGAAACTTTTACCTTCTTCTGTCTTATAATTTTGCTGGATAAAATATTCTCGGTTTTTTAATAAACCCGACTTTTCCAGTATACTTTCTAAAATAAATTCCCCCCAGTTTCCCTGCGTTTTTGTTTCTCCTTTTAAAGCATTGGTAAGGTTTGTTGCATGCTGACTTAACTGGAAGCTTGAATCATTTAGTTTTTTAAGTTCTTCTCGTAAACTGATCTTATCTCTTAGTTCTTTATCATAGGCATCTTCTACCTTTTTTTCAAAGGTCTTTATCTGTTCTTTCAATGGATTCAATAAATTATCCAGATTTACCTTATTGACTTCAGTAAACTCATGTGATTTTTGCTTCAGGATCTGAGAGGCGAGATTTTCAAACTCTATTTTAAATTTATCCTGAAGTTCTTCTATATATTGCTTTTGCTCACTGATTTTTTCTTTTTGAGCTGAGTAATAACTTTTAAGGCTTTCTAAAGATTGATGTGCTTCTAAAAACTTAGCTCTTTCTTTTTCCAAATCTGTTAATAACCTCTCCTGCTCATTTTTCAAATAAGAACTTATATTATTTTTTTCTTCAATTATATTATTTATTCGCTCTTCTATTTTTGCTGTGTAAATTTTTAATGTTTGATTTTCAATATTTAAAGTCTCATTTTCTCTTATAATTTTCTTTTTGTTTCTATTGAATATAAAACTGGTAAAAAGAAGTGTTATTGATATAATGAGTAGGATAAGTGAAATATTTTCCATGCTAATATTTTTATCACTAAGATAAGAATATTAGTAAAAAAAGTGTAATTATTACTGTCAAATTCTTTTTAGATTATGCCTAACTGTCAGTTATTAGAACTATCCTTTTACTTGAAATAGTTTTAAGGTAAATTTTTTGTTAGTATTTTAGTTAGGAATGCTTTTTGAATAAATTCATGAAAAAAGATTAAGAAAATGATTTGGATTTTATTTATAGGAATAACGGCTATCAGCTTCATTGTTCAATGGAGGTTTAAAAGCAAGTTCAAGCAATACTCGGAAGTTCCGTTGTTATCCGGAATGACAGGTCGCGAAGTTGCTGAAAGAATGCTTCACGATAATGGTATTTACGATGTTAAAATTATTTCTGTTGATGGTCAGTTAACAGATCACTATAATCCTTCAGACAGAACAGTAAACCTTAGTCCGGAGGTTGCTCTGGGCCGAAGTGTTGCAGCAGCAGCAGTGGCAGCTCATGAATGCGGACACGCAGTACAGCATGCAAAAGCTTACTCCTGGCTGCAGTTCAGGTCTGCGATGGTACCAATTGTAAGCACTGCCTCTAAGTTGGTTCAGTGGACTTTAATGATAGGCGTAATGCTTCTTGCTTTCAGCGGAAATTATATAGTGCTGACAGTAGGAGTTGTAGCTTTGGCGATAGTAACATTTTTCAGTTTTGTAACTTTACCGGTTGAATTTGATGCTTCCAGAAGAGCCTTGGCCTGGCTGCAAACCAACCGAGGTATTATGCAAACGGATATGGAACACGGACAGGCTAAAGATGCTTTGTGGTGGGCCGCTATGACTTATGTAGTTGCTGCTTTAAGTTCCCTGGCTATGCTTTTATATTACGCAAGTATGTTAGCTGGCAGAAGAGATTAAAAATAGTTAATAAAAGATTTGAAGATAGTCCTGATGTAAATAAACATCAGGACTATTTTTATTTAACCGTGTATGGTTTCCTTCTTTCCGTAGTTTTGAATTACACTGGCTTCGTAATCCAAAAATTCCTGCCAGCGTTTATCCACATCAATATTTTCAGCATATTTTCTGGCAAGTTTAATAAAGGTTGTATAATGAGTAGCCTCACTAATCATCAGTTCATGATAAAATGCAGCTAGTTTTTCGTCATTAATATGTTCTGAAAGAACTTTGAAACGTTCGCAACTGCGTGCCTCAATCATAGCGGCAAAAAGTAAACGATCTATTAATTGTTCTGTCCTGCTTCCGCCTTTTTTAAGGAATTTAAGTAATTCGTTTACATAATCGTCTTTTCGCTCTCTTCCTAAAAGGTATCCACGTTCCAGGATAATATCATGAACTCTTTTAAAATGGTCCATTTCTTCCTGTACTAAGGCGGCCATTTCCTGCACTAAATCAGATAAGTTGGGGTTTTGAACAATTAGCGTAATTGCATTGCTTGCTGCTTTTTGCTCGCAAAAGGCATGATCAGTAAGAATTTCTTCAATATTGCTTTCCACTACATTTTTTACCCATTTGGGGTCTGTAGGAAGTTTTAATTTAAGAATTGTTTTTTCGTTGCTCACAAGGCAAAAATACAGAAGAATTGTTAGTGATACAGATTCTTCGATTCTATAAATTTCAGCACTTCATCCGGTATAAAAAACTGAACATTTTTACCTTCCTGTATTGCTTTTCGGATAAAAGTGGAAGATATCTCCATTTGTGGCGTTTGAGTAACAGTAACAGACGGGTGGTTCTCTAATTCTGAATTTTCGTAACCAGGCCTGGGATAAATTAAAATAGAATAATCTCTTAATATCAGTTCATAATTTTTCCACTTTTTAAGTGATTTTAAATTATCAGAACCCATTATGAGTGAAAATTGGTGCTCTGGATAGCGTTCTTGCAAATAAGTTAATGTATCAATGGTATAAGAGGGCTGAGGTAGTTTAAATTCAATGTCGCTAACACGGATATTTTCAGCATTTTCAGTAGCAATTTTTGCCATTTCCAGCCGGTCGTACATATTTATCAATGCACTTTTATCTTTCAGAGGATTGTGTGGTGAAACCACCAGCCACACCTGCTCAAGATCCGTGTAGTTCGCCATAAAGCTGGCGATAATTAAGTGCCCTGTGTGAATGGGATTGAAAGAACCAAAGAACAAACCGATTTTCATTCAATTGGTTATTTTAAGTTAAGTTTAAAAAATCGGCAACTAACTTTTCTGCTTCTTCACATGCAGTTTTAAGATCATAATTTTTTAAGACAACATCAAATTTGTCTGCATAGGTAAGTTCCTTTTCAGCTTTTTTAAAGCGTTCCGAAAGCTTTTCAGCCGTGTCAGTTCCGCGTCCGGTTAATCGTTCTATTAAAACCTCTAATGACGGCGGCTGTACAAAAATAGACAGCGCATTGTTGTCGTATTTTTTTTTAAGCCGAAGGCCGCCTTCCACATCAATATCAAAAACTACCTGCTTACCTTCATCCCAGATGCGTTGTATTTCTGAGAAGAGTGTTCCGTAGAATGTACCCGAATAAACTTCTTCAAATTCTACAAATTCATGTTTGGCAACCTTGTGCAAAAACTCTTCTTTGCTAATAAAATAGTAATCTTTGCCATTAATTTCCTTACCCCTGCACTCCCGCGTAGTTGCAGAAATGGAAAAGGAAAGTTGTGGGAATTTTTTAAGAAGATGATGTACTATAGTTGTTTTTCCTGCTCCGGATGGAGCTGAGAATATGATAAGTTTACCCGTCATATATTGAAGTTGAAAGTTGAAGTTAAAAGGTTTATAACTTGCAATTCAAAACCTGTAACTAATTTTAAAGTACATTTAATAATTGCTCTTTTATTTTTTCCAGCTCCTCTTTCATTCCAACTACCAGTTGCTGAATCTGTGCGTCGTTAGCTTTTGATCCCATGGTATTTATTTCCCGCCCTATTTCCTGCGAAATAAAGCCTAATTTTTTTCCGTTAGCATCCGGTGATTTAAGCGTTTCGAGGAAATAATCGCAGTGGCTTTTTAAACGGATCTTTTCTTCCGTAATATCCAGTTTATCAATATAAAAAATCAATTCCTGTTCAAAGCGGTTTTGATCTACGTTTTCTTTTCCGATAAATTCTTCAATTAACTGGTTAAGGCGTTCACGAATCATCGGGATACGTTTAGGTTCCTGTTCTTTTACCTGGTTTAAAAAATTCAGAATATTTTCTATCCGAAGCAATAAATCCTGCTGCAGGATGGTTCCTTCATCTTTCCGGAAAGACTGGAAGCCGATCATTGCTTCATCAAAAGTTTTTAAAAGATGTTTCCACTCTTCTTCCGATATGGTTTCCTCGTCGTATTGAATCACTTCCGG
This sequence comes from Rubrilithobacter danxiaensis, assembly GCF_047272945.1. Lineage (NCBI taxonomy): Bacteria > Pseudomonadati > Bacteroidota > Sphingobacteriia > Sphingobacteriales > Sphingobacteriaceae > Rubrilithobacter > Rubrilithobacter danxiaensis. The sequence continues at coordinate 151,096 of NZ_JBKOPS010000009.1, read as the reverse complement.
AAAACTTAAGGCCAGCTGCAGCAGGCTTTTTCCCGGATCTTTTAATTCTTCCGAAACTTCACGCAGTTGCTGGTAGTAAGATTTAAGCAGATTCTTATTTATAGAAGCCGCCTTTGATAAATTTTCAGGGTACTCAACCGTTATTGTTATTACAACCTTTCCGCGTTCTATCTGCTTGCTGCATTCATTTCTTAGAAAAAGTTCTTTCTCTGAGAAAGATTTAGGCAGTTTAAGTGAGAGTTCAAGGAATTTGCTGTTTAAAGATTTAATTTCTACCGTATATTTTGCATTATCGAAATTACCCGAGGCTAATCCAAAACCCGTCATTGATTTGATCATGTTCAAAGATAAAACTAATTGATGAATTCAATCTGCTTTGTCCTGTACACAATTTAGTTTAAAATCGTTCAAAGATGTTAAATAACGTTAATGAGTGTATGCATTACTAATAATATGCATAGCTTAGTATAGTATGCACAAGCTACTATTTTTGGTTTTAATACAACTTATTTATACCGGGGTTGCTTGTGGTCAAAGCATTAAAGCCCAGCAGGGAGTAGTTTATAATAAGGGCACGGGCATACGAATTGGCAAGGCCGATATTTTTAACAAAAGAAGTAAGTTCCGGGTAAGTTCAGATGGTTTTGGCTCTTTCAGGATATTAGCTTCTATTGGTGATACTCTTGAAGTATCCTGTTTGGGATACAGCACCGAAAAGTTTATTGTAAACGATTACAAGGATGCAATTATCTATATTGAACCTACTAATGAATTAGAGGAAGTAGTTGTACGTGAAAAATCCATTCGAGAAGACCTGAGAGAAGTAGAAGAAGCTTACCGCAGTAAGGGAGTTTATTATAAAGGAAAGCCACCTGTTTATCTCTTAATATTTAAGCCGCTAACCTTTGTACATGAACTCTTTGGCAAGACTGCAAAAAATGCACGAAGATTTAACAGCTACGCTAAAAGGGAAATTGAATATCATGAAGTTGCCCGGAGATTTAATAATTACACCATAAAAAATGCAATATCTATCAGGGACGAAGAACTTGAGGATTTTAAAACAGATTTCTGGCCAACTGCAGAACAAATTAATCGTTGGAACGATTATGACCTGATGAATTATATAAAAAGGTCATACGAAGAGTTTAAACGGGCAAAGAAAGGTAATTAAATGCTTAAAGCTTCACATGCTTTTTCGGCAGCCAGTTTTTCAGCATTCTTCTTGTTATAATCGCATCCGGTACCAAAGTTTTCCCCGTCAATTAAAACTTTTATGGTAAATAATTTTGTGCTTTCGCCTTCTGCATTGGCAACCTGTTCAAACGTAATATCTTTACCATGGCGCTGGCACCATTCGATCAGTTTACTTTTAAAATTTGTTTCTGTTTGTTCGAGCAGGTGAATATCAACATGTGGTTTAAAAATCCGGTTGATTAAAAAGTCACGGGTAAAATTATAGCCTTTATCTAAATATACGGCTCCAACAAGTGCTTCAAACGCATCGCCCAAAAGTGAACTTTGCTTGGTGGGATAATTTACCATTTTACTGTCGTACTGGATAAGTTCATCAAAGCCCAGTTTTTTTGCAAGCTGGTTTAAATTGGCCCTGCTTACTATTTTTGACCGCATTTCTGTTAAGAAACCTTCCTCTTTATAAGGGTACATTTTAAAAAGAAGTTCGGCTACCACACAACCCAGTACTGCATCGCCTAAAAATTCTAAACGTTCATTGCTGTTTTTCGCACCGTTTTTTAATGTAACTGCAACCGAGCGATGACGAAAAGCCATACGATAAACAGCCAGGTTTCCCGGGACGAAGCCCAGAAGGTTCTTTAAGGTTTTAACATAATTTCGATTGGGAGAAAAATGTAATTTATAAAGTTTAAAAAAAGGCATTAAGTTTATTTTGCTTCGTATTCTCTACGATATAATTTATTTAATAAATATAGTACGTTGTTTTGTTTTAATGATATCGGTAAAAAATCACATGGTTTAATAGTAACGGCCCAATTGCTGTACAATTGTTTTTTTCATTAGTAAAGGATCAATTGTTCCCTGCTTGCTATATACAATTTTCCCTCCGGGAGCAACCAATATGGTATAAGGTAAAGCGCCCTGCCAGTTTTTATCTACTGCTTCAATCAGATCGTAAATATTTTCAGCGTTATAAATGTAATTTTTATTTGAAGCCTGCTTACTTTTTAAAAAAGCCAGTGCTTTGCTTTTTTTATCAGGCTTATCGGCGCTTATAGATATAAGCTCAAAATCGCGGCCTCTGTACATCCTGTTTATAGTGACAAAATTAGGAAATTCTGTAACACACGGGCCACACCAGGTTGCCCAAATATTAATCAATCTTAAGGTATCAGAGTTATTTTTCAGCAGGTTTTTTACTTCGTTTACATTAATGGCATTTAAAGCAACCGGTTCTTTAGCCCATTGTTCAAAAGCTTTTTTTACGCCTTCTTCTTTGTCAGGCCATTTTACAGAACAGCCAAACGTTTTTGTAGTTTCAACCGGAACAGCTTTTCCAGCTAAAAGAGCATCCAGCGCATTGCGGGTATCGTGAATTTTAGCAGTTCCGGGTTTTTCAGAATTATCAATTCGTCCGGTGTACCGCAATTTTCTTTCTGCATCGAAAATAAAAACATGGGGCGTTGCTACAGGGCCGTATTTTAAAGAAACCTCACTGTTTTCGCCATCATACAAGTATGGAAAATTAAAGCCTTTATCTTTTGCCCTTATTTTCATTTCTTCCTTTGAGTCTCCCATGTCTGTATAGCCCATTTCATCGAGCCTTACAGAACTGGCATCATTTGGAGAAATAGCAACAATTGCAACTCCTTTATTTTTATAATCGGTTACCAGCTCCTTTATCCTGTCTTCATAAGCTTGTGCCGTCGGACAATGATTACACGTGAAGATTATTGCCAGAAGTTTAGAATCCGCAAAGTTTTTTAGAGTGTATCGCTTTCTATCGGTTCCTTCAAGGTTAAAGTCAGGAGCCTTTGCCCCTATTTCTAAAGTTTTATGATCTGGATTAACAGGATTTGTAAAACTTGTTAAAAAGGGAAAAAGCAACAGCAGGTATAATACCTTTGAATACAATCTTACCATAAAATAGAATTTTTTGTATTAAACTTCCATAGATAATATAATTACCTAATTAAAAGCAATATAAAAAATTATTTAGCCAGGAGGAACTTATTCTTCGTACTTCTTAAAAATTACGGAAGCATTGTGGCCGCCAAAGCCGAATGTATTACTTTGAGCTGCTCTTACAGGCCGTTTTTGTGCTTTGTTGAATGTAAAATTAAGATTAGGATCTATTTCCGGATCATCAGTAAAATGATTGATTGTTGGAGGAATAATATCATTTTTTACTGCCAGAATACTTGCAATCGCTTCAATGGCTCCGGCTGCACCTAATAAGTGGCCTGTCATTGATTTAGTAGAGCTGATATTCAGTTTATAGGCATGATCTCCGAACAGATCTAAAATAGCTTTGGATTCACTGATGTCTCCCAAGGGAGTAGAAGTACCATGAACATTGATATAATCAATATCGCTGGTATTTAAGCCGGCATCTTTCAATGCGTTGGTCATTACCAGTCTGGCGCCTAAACCTTCAGGATGCGGAGCAGTAATGTGATTTGCATCGGCGCTCATTCCGCCACCAACAATTTCTGCATAAATGGTTGCACCACGGGCTTTTGCATGTTCCAGGCTTTCCAGGATGATTGTTCCTGCACCTTCGCCTGCTACAAATCCGTCGCGATCTTTGTCAAAAGGCCTGGAAGCTGTAGCGGGATCTTCATTGCGGGTTGATAAGGCATGCATAGCATTAAAACCGCCTATACCCGCTTCGTTTATGATAGCTTCAGATCCTCCGGAAATAATCACATCTGCCACTCCGGCACGGATATAATTAAAGGCATCAATGAGCGCATTGGTTGAAGAAGCACAGGCCGAAACAGTAGAAAAGTTAGGGCCTCTTAGCCCGTATTTAATGGAAATATGTCCCGGAGCAATGTCCAGGATCATTTTTGGAATAAAGAAAGGATTAAAACGGGGAGTTCCGTCGCCTTTGGCAAAGTTGGTAACTTCGTCTAAAAAGGTTTTTAACCCGCCTATACCCGACCCCCAGATAACTCCGATCCTATTGGTATCTGCTTGTTCAAAATCCAAACCCGAATTTTTAACGGCTTCGTCAGTTGATACAAGCGCATAATGCACAAACGGATCAAGTTTACGGGCTTCTTTTTTGTCTAAAAAATCTTCAGGGGTAAAGTTTTTGACTTCGCAGGCAAACTTTGTTTTAAAGTTTGAAGAGTCAAATTTAGTAATCGGAGCAGCGCCGCTCACTCCATTGATAAGGCCGTTCCAATATTCTTCAACGGTATTACCTATTGGAGTAAGCGCACCAAGTCCCGTAACAACAACTCTTTTAAGCTCCATTTATAGTATCAGGGATTACTTTACGTTTTTCTCTAAATAAGCAATAGCTTGGCCAACTGTACCGATGGTTTCAGCCTGGTCATCAGGAATAGCAACGTTAAACTCTTTTTCAAACTCCATGATAAGTTCTACGGTGTCCAAAGAGTCAGCACCAAGATCATTAGTGAAAGATGCCTCTGGCGTAACTTCGCTCTCATCCACACCTAATTTTTCCACGATAATTGCTTTTACTCTTGAAGCGATATCAGACATAGTTTTATGATTTTATGGTTAAATAATTCTGTGCAAAGAAAAATAAATTCTGACAAATATCAAACCTTTTTGTTTTTAGGTAAAATATTGAAAAAATAGTATCTCAAATTAGTATAGTTTGTAAATTTAACCGCTGCTTGTTTTGAATAAATTCACTCTAAAATACGAATTAGATCTCGACTTTGTTTTGATCGCATTAACGGTACCGTTAAAAGATTACCGGTTATGCTACAAGATCAACAAGCAATTGAATATTCAGTTTCATCGTATAGACGAATTATCTTTTCAATTTTCTGCCCAGCAGGAAGTACAGTATTTCTCACGGTACTATTATCAATCTGCAGAAACAGAAACGCAGTTTTATTTATTAGCAAATAAAGGAACTGAAGGCTTTTTAATACCCGAAATGCGTACGGTAGATTTTTTTATCCTGATAAGAAATTATATTGATGATGAAGACCTTGAGAACATTATTTCAGCGCTGAATAAAATACCCGAAGTACAGGTTGCAGCAGAAGTTGATCCAAAGAAATTGAAATCTAAAGAAAATCTGATATTTTAGCGCTCGATTTTTTTCAGTGTAAAAGTTACACAAATTGAAACAGGCATAGCAGTAATTAATAAGATAATAAAATGAGACAAGTTCATAAAAGAACAAAAATTGTAGCAACCATGGGTCCTGCATCAACAAAAAAGGAAGTATTGTTGAGCATGATTAAGGCAGGATTAGATGTTTGCCGTTTAAATTTTTCTCACGGAAGCCAGGAAGATCATCAAAAGGTTATTGAAACAATCAGAGAAATAAATGATACTTATAAAACCAATGTAGGTATTCTGGCCGATCTTCAGGGGCCGAAAATACGGATTGGAAAGATGAAAGAAGGTGGAGCACACCTTATAAACGGAAGCCAGATAGAAATAACTACACAGGAACTTATAGGCGACGAAAACCGCATCTACATTACGTATGAAAGTTTTCCGAAAGACGTACGGCAGGGTGAGATTATTCTTTTAGATGACGGAAAGATCCAGATGATGGTGCTCGACACCAATAATAAAGATACTGTTAAATGCGAAATTGTACATGGAGGAATATTAACCTCAAGAAAAGGGGTTAACCTTCCAAATACCAAAGTATCTATTCCAAGTTTAACTGAGGAAGATATTGATAACCTGAAGTTTGTTTTACAGTTCGATATTGAGTGGATTGGCTTATCCTTTGTTCGTAATGCACAGGATATAGTTGATTTAAAACGAATTATTGCCGAAAGCGGAAAAACAACACGGGTAATTGCTAAAATTGAAAAACCAGAGGCTATTGAAAATATAGACGAAATTATTGCTGTTACAGACGGTGTAATGGTGGCACGTGGCGACCTTGGCGTTGAAATGCCAATGGAGCAGGTTCCTGTCCTTCAGAAAATGATTGCCAGAAAATGCCGCGAAGCGTCAAAACCTGTAATTGTTGCTACACAAATGCTTGAAAGCATGATTACCACACCGCGTCCAACTCGTGCAGAGGTAAATGACGTTGCAAATTCGGTGTTAGACGGAGCGGATGCAGTAATGCTAAGCGGAGAAACTTCGGTTGGAGAGTTTCCGGTTATCGTTATTGAAACAATGCATAAGATCATTAAAAACATTGAAGAAACTGCATACCCGTATCATACTCCTAAAAAATTAAATCCGGAATCGCCAACCTATATGTCGGATGCTGTTTGTGGTTCGGCAGTTTATCTTTCCGATAAATCGAATGCCGTTGGTATCGTTTCCATGACTTCATCTGGTTACACCGCATTTGAAATTTCAAGTCATCGCCCTAAAGCCGGAACCTATATTTTTACAAGCAATCGTACACTTCTTAATACATTAAGTTTATTATGGGGAGTAAGAGGTTTTTATTACGATAAATTTGAAAGCACCGATCAGTCTATCCGCGATGTAAATAAAATTCTTAAAGACGAGAAATTGATTTTATCCGGCGAAGTTGTAATTAACACTGCTTCTATGCCTATTGAAAAGAAAGGTAAAACGAATATAATCAGGGTTACTGTTGTAGATTAACAGAGGTTTATCCTGCATAAAAAGCTGGCACAAAAAATGCCGGCTTTTTTTTGTTTAGGTGCATCAGTTTTTTGTAAAAATGCCCTGTATTTTAAGTTTTCCACATAGATAAATAACTGTTTTTAAGCAAATTAACATAGTTTCTATGCGAACAGGGAAAGATACACCAGTAACATGTGGAAAAAACCAAATGGACGGTAATCAGATATAAAATAAATTTGATGAAAAACCCCTTTACTTTTTTAAGGGACATAATCGCTTGATTACTATTAATTAAAAAAATATGGCTAAAGCATCTTCAACAAAATCTAAAGGAACTGGTAAGGGATTAAAGTTCCAGAGATATTTCAGCAAAGAAGGCATCAATGTTTATGATTTATTTGCGTATGAAAAACGCTCTTCTGTGATAAGAAATCCAGCAGGTGATGCTGTATTCGAAATGAATGATGTAGAAGTACCGGCTTCATGGAGCCAGGTAGCTACCGACATTCTTGCACAGAAATATTTCCGTAAGGCAGGCGTTCCGCAGCCCGATGGAACTACCGGTTCTGAAAAGAGCATTAAACAGGTAGCTCACCGTATGGCTGATTGCTGGAGATCATGGGGACAGCGTTACGGATATTTTGCTTCCAAAGAAGATGCTGATATTTTTTACGAAGAGCTTGTTTATACAATAGTAGGACAATTAGCCGCCCCGAATTCACCACAATGGTTTAACACAGGGTTGCATTCTTCGTACGGCATTACCGGCAAGCCTCAGGGGCATTATTACGTAGATCCTGAAACGGAAGAACTTTCAAAGTCTACCTCAGCTTATGAGCGGCCTCAGCCTCATGCCTGTTTCATCCTTTCTGTTAGCGATGATCTGGTTAACGATGGCGGAATTATGGACCTATGGGTTCGTGAGGCACGGATCTTTAAATACGGATCGGGAGTTGGAACAAACTTTTCTGCTATTCGCGGAGAAAACGAAAAACTTTCAGGCGGAGGCTACTCTTCCGGCTTAATGTCTTTCCTTAAAATCGGCGACCGTGCTGCAGGAGCGATCAAATCGGGCGGAACAACCCGTCGTGCTGCAAAAATGGTTTGCCTCGATCTGGACCATCCGGAAATTGAAGGGTTCGTAAACTGGAAAGTGGAAGAGGAGAAAAAAGTTGCCGCATTAATTGCTGCAGGCTACTCTTCAGATTATGAAGGTGAAGCTTACCGTACCGTAGCGGGCCAAAACTCAAATAACTCTGTACGTATTCCAAACAGCTTTTTCCATGCTCTGGAACAGGGAAAATCCTGGGATCTGATTGGCCGTACTAATGGAAAAGTTGTTAAATCTATTTCCGCAGAAAAACTGTGGCAGGATATCGCGTTTGCTGCCTGGGCCTGTGCTGATCCCGGAGTACAATACGATACCACGATAAACGAATGGCATACCTGCCCTGAAGGCGGTCGCATCAATGCATCCAATCCTTGCTCAGAATACATGTTCCTGGATAATACTGCATGTAATCTTGCTTCCATCAACCTGGCGCATTTCTTTAATCCTGAAACCCTAACTTTTGATGTTAAAGGGTTTGAGCATGCCTGCCGCATCTGGACAGTTGTATTGGAAATCTCTGTTTTAATGGCTCAGTTCCCTTCTAAAGAAGTGGCTCAGCTTTCTTATGACTACCGTACGTTAGGATTAGGATATGCAAACCTTGGTTCTATGCTGATGGTAGCCGGAATTCCTTACGATAGCGATAAAGCACGTGCCATTGGCGGAGCAATAACTGCGGTGATGACAGGAACAGCGTATGCAACTTCGGCAGAAATGGCTAAAGAATTAGGAGCTTTCCGTCGTTTTGAAGAAAATAAAAAACACATGATGCGGGTAATGCGTAACCATCGCTATGCCGCTTATAATGCAACCGATGCTTACGAAGGCCTTGAAATTGCGCCTCCGGGAATTGATCAGAAATACTGCCCTGATTATTTGCTGGCCGCAGCCTGCAATGCCTGGGACAAAGCAGTTGAATTAGGTGAAAGCTACGGTTACCGCAATGCTCAAACTACCGTTATTGCTCCTACAGGAACTATCGGACTTGTAATGGATTGCGATACAACCGGTATTGAACCTGATTTTGCTTTGGTGAAATTTAAAAAACTTTCAGGAGGCGGTTACTTCAAGATCATTAATCAGGGAGTTCCTGCTGCTTTAAAGAATCTGGGATATAAAGACCATGAAATTGAATCGATTGTAAATTACGCAAAAGGTGCCGCCACCTTAAAAGGTGCACCACATATCAACTTTGATTCGTTAGCGGCAAAAGGATTTACTCAGAATGAGCTTGAAAAAATTGATAAATCACTGCTTGCTGCTTTTGAAATAGGGTTTGTATTTAACCAATGGACTCTCGGAGAAGAGTGTTTGCAGCGTTTAGGCTTTAAAGCTGAACAGTATAATTCGCAGGATTTTAATTTATTACGTTCACTCGGATTCAGCCGTCAGCAGATTGCAGAAGCCAATGAATACATCTGCGGAACAATGACCATTGAGGGCGCTCCGTACCTGAAAGCTGAGCATTATCCGGTTTTTGATTGTGCAAACAAATGCGGAAATAAAGGCCAGCGCTACATTCATGCTCACGGCCATATTAAAATGATGGCTGCTGCACAACCGTTCTTATCAGGAGCGATTTCAAAAACAATCAATCTTCCAAACGAAGCAACAGTTGAAGAAATTAAAGATTGTTACGAACTATCATGGAAACTTGCATTAAAAGCAAATGCGCTTTATCGTGATGGTTGTAAATTATCTCAGCCACTTTCGACTAAGTCTGATAAGAAGGAAGAGGAAGAAAAACTGGATTCGGTAGAAGAAGTTCTTGGTGAAGCAGCTAACGTCAAACTGAGCGATTTAACACCGGAGCAGGTTCTGGAAGCAGCAAGAGCAATTCTTGAAAAATCAACAGATACTACCTTCAAACGCCAGTTATCTTCGGTTGTGGAACGTAAAAACCTGCCTGGAAAACGGGGTGGTTTTACTCAGAAAGCAGCGGTAGGCGGTCAGACATTGTTTGTTAGAACGGGAGAATACGAAGACGGAACTTTAGGTGAAATCTTTGTGGATATGCACAAAGAAGGTGCAACTTTCCGCTCCTTAATGAACTGTTTTGCCATAGCTGTTTCAGTCGGCTTGCAGTATGGTGTTCCTTTAGAAGAATTTGTTGACAAATTTACTTTCACCCGTTTTGAACCTTCGGGAATGGTAACCGGGCATGATAACATTAAGAGTGCAACTTCTATCATTGATTTTATCTTTAGGATGCTGGGTTACGAATACTTAAATCGTACAGATCTTGTTCATGTTATAACTGAGCAGAAAGCCATTATCGGTAATCCGCAAATGGCAGATGAAGATGTCAATCACGATAGCAGCAATGTTTATCAGCAGCCGAAAGCTGAAATGAAAGTATTGGCCGACAAAAAATTAAAACCTGTTCTTGATATTTCAGGCGGAGGACAATCTGATGCACCTGCATGTAGCAATTGCGGACATATTATGGTGCGCTCAGGGACTTGTTATAAGTGTTTGAACTGCGGTACGCAGGGAGGATGCTCGTAATTGAGTTTTAAGTTGTAGGTTATAAGTTATAAGTAAAGCCTCGGTATAAGCCGGGGCTTTTTGTTGAGCCATTGTCGATAACTTTTAAGTGTAACATTTAAATAGCAATGTGAATATTTAAGGCGGCATTAAAATCGAATATTTTTTATATTTTCGGAAGAACAACCATCTCTCAATTCAAGTTTATGAAACTGTTTCTCATTACCGGTTCTTTCTTTTTATTGTTATTTACCACCGCTACTTTAAATGCGCAGACCGACAGTCTTGATAATTATGTAAAAAGGCTAAAGCTTTCAAAAGTAAAGGGAGGAAGCGAGACGGCATTTTTAAGTATAGGATCAGACTTTTTATACGGCCAGGAATATTTTGAAGCGGGTAATTATAGTTCGGCCGCGGGTTATTTTGAGGGTATTCTTCGAAAAGAAAAGGATCATCCCTATGCGAATTACCAGTTGGCTATTTCGCTGTTAAAGCAACATGACACCTATAAAGCCCGCCAGGCAGAACCTTACCTCGAAAACGCTTTTCGGTTAATTCCCTCTTTGAGAAAACGGTATTCAAAGGATATTCCTGCTAATGTCGAACCGGCCCAAAAAAATCCTCCCGCTGTTAATACTACCGCAACTGCCGGAAATAGTTTAGCAGTTCAACAAAAACAAGGCCATAGCCTTGATGAGTATATTGATAAAATTAAATATTCACGCAGTACCGGCGGTGCTGAAACCTATATGAACAGTCCGGGCCTGGATGCATTTTATGGGATAGAATATTATGAAAATGGTGATTATGGCACTGCCGCCACTTCTTTCAGCCGTTCTCTTGCAAAAGATAATTCCAATCCATACGTTAATTACATGAATGCGATAGCATTGGCGGCACAGGGAAAAAATAATGAAGCAAAAACTTTTTTGGCAAAGGCAACTTCGGGAGATAAAACATTGCAGCAACGATTTGCTAAAGAAGCTCCCTTAGCAAACGCCAGATGGAAAAAATTGCAGGAGTCAAGAACTGTAAAAACAATTCCGGTAAAAAAAGCTGCTTATGGAGGCGCCTTAGTATATGGTAATTACACATGTCACCTTAGTATTTGGAACGGGCCGAATGCAAGCCCCGCCTACAGGTATGAATATAAAGGTTATTTTGCACTTAAAAAGGATGGCACTTACCGCTGGCTGGATAACGGCGAAACCGGAAAATACAACTACGATGCCGCTACTGGTACGATTACCTGGCTGTCAGGCTATTTTAAAGGGCAAGCTCTAAAGCTTTCTGTATACCAGCCGGGAACTACTGTTTCACAGATTACCGTTAATTTTTCAGATTCTTACCGTTGGGAATGTGGATGTAATAATAAATAAGGTAGTCTAAGTATATATTTAAATGCGTAAGTTGAAAGTTGCCCTTAATTGAAAGGCATTTTTCGCCATAAAAGAAGCATTTTCTTACTGCAAAAAATTTTTTTAGTTTCCTCAATCCTTTTCCTTCTTTTTGTTGTTATAGAATGACATCAACAACAAAGTAATTACAAATAGCTATGAAAAAACTAATTTTTTTATCCCTGTTAGCTGCCGGAATAGGCATGGCAGGATGCTCAACGAGCAGAACTGGTCAGGGAGGTTCTGATACTACAAGTACCGGAACCATGGGAACCGACACAATGGGTACAGGTACAGGTACTACAACTGATACTACAGGCACAGGAACTGGAATGGGAACAGGAACTACAACTGATACCACCGGAACAGGTACCTCAGGTACAGGAAACGGTACTATGGGAACCGGTACAACTGATACCACCGGAACTTCAGGTACAGGAACTGGACAATAAAATCTTATAGGATAAAAAAGCCCTCGCATCTTGATGCGAGGGCTTTTTTATTTCTTTTAAAATCCTGCAATTTTCTTCCGGATCCTCATTTTGCCGGTATTTAAAATAATTGAATAAATTCGCTATCTTTTATGTATTACCTTAGAGGATATAGAATTAAATTTTATGAATAAACTCTGTTTAATGCTCTCAGCTCTTTTACTATCGTTTACAGCGTTAGCTCAGCAAAAGCAGCCCTATATACAATCGTTAAGTACAGATAATGCATGGGTCGATTCTGTTTTTAAAAAATTAAACAGAAAGGAACGTGTTGCACAGCTTTTAATGGTAAGGGCGCATACAGATAAAGGAAAAACATACGAAGATTCTATTGCTGAAGTAATCAGAGAAGAACACATTGGCGGCCTTGTTTTCTTCCAGGGCGGGCCCGGCAGGCAGGCCAATCTTACCAACCGATATCAATCTATTTCCTATGTTCCGCTACTTATTGCTATGGATGGAGAATGGGGTTTGGGCATGCGGCTAGATAGTACAATCTCGTATCCTTACCAAATGGCTTTAGGTGCAATTCAGGATACAGCACTTATCTATGAAATGGGTACAGAAGTGGCTAAAGACTTTAAACGTTTGGGTATGCATATCAATTTTGCTCCCGATGTGGATATCAATAACAATCCTAAAAATCCGGTTATCAACTACCGCTCTTTTGGCGATAATAAATACAATGTTGCTGTTAAGGCGGGGGCTTATATGAAAGGGATGCAAGATGAAGGTATCCTTACTACCTTAAAGCATTTCCCCGGACATGGCGATACGGATGTTGATTCGCACAAAGATTTACCACAACTGAAATTTGACCGCCAGCGGCTAGATTCGCTTGAGTTATATCCTTTTAAAGAGCTTATAAATAAAGGAGCAACCGGAGTAATGGTTGCCCACATGAATATCCCGGTATTAGATAACACTAAAAATCTTCCTTCTACCCTTTCGAGACCCATTATAACCGGCCTTTTGAAAAACGAGTTGGGATTTAAGGGATTAGTATTTACCGATGCAATGGAAATGAAAGGCGTTGTAAAATATTTTCCAAATGGCGAAGCGGATGTAAGAGCTTTGATAGCAGGAAACGATGTTCTTGAGCTGTCAGAAAATAGTAAACGAGCAGTAAAAATGATTCGAAAGGCTATTCATAAGGGCAGACTCAGCTGGAATCAGGTAAATAACAGTGTGAAAAAAGTATTAGCAGCGAAGTACTGGGTAGGATTAAATAACTATAAGCCTGTAGATACAACAGAAATTGTTACCTATTTAAACCGCCCCGAAGCTCTTGCCCTGAAGCAACGCCTGGCTGATGCTTCCGTAACTGTTTTAAAGAACGACAGCCTGCTGAAAGCTCTTGATAAAAATAAACGCACAGCGCTGGTAAGTTTAGGTGTAACAGAAATAACAGGATTTCAGGGTGAACTGAAAAACTATTTTACAAATTCAACAAATTTCATTGCTTCTAAAATAGTGAGTTTAACAGATATTAAGCGCATGCTTGAAGAACTTAAAACTTACGATCAGGTAATACTGGGAATACATGATTATCGCAAACGCCCTGGAAGCACGCTGGATTACAATAACGAGTTAAAACTTTTTATAGCCGAAGCTGCAAAAATGAATACAATTACGGTTGTTTTTGCCAATCCGTATACCATCGCCGGGTTACCGGGAATTGAGCAAAGCAAAACAATACTGGTAAATTACCAGAACACAGATGAGATGCATAAAGCTTCTGCAAAAGTTTTAACCGGGAAAATGGGCACCAGCGGAAGGCTTCCTGTTAACGTTAATTCCTTTTTTAAATATGGAGACGGAATTTCGTTTTTTCCTGTTCCGGCTACTGTCTCGGGCCAGATAGAATAAAAGTATGACGTGCGGGGAACAATAATTTGAGGGCAATTGCGTATCTTCAAATTCGCATGCAAATTTTATCAAAGTACAACGAAAACTTTTTAAAAGCTTTAGATAGGCTTAATGAAAATCAATTAAAAGCGGTTTCCAGGATTGATGGTCCGGTACTTGTAATTGCCGGCCCTGGAACAGGTAAAACGCAGATACTTGCAGCCCGTATCGGCAAGATTCTTTTGGATACAGATACGCAGCCACATAATATTCTTTGCCTTACTTATACCGATGCAGGTGCTGTGGCTATGCGTAAACGCCTTTTTGATTTTATTGGTCCGGAAGCTTACCGTGTAAATATTTATACTTTTCATGCTTTTTGTAATGATATAATTCAGGAAAACCTGGACTATTTTGGTAAACTGGAGCTGGATCCTATCTCAGATCTGGAACGGATCGATCTTTTCCGAAAACTGGTGGATGGTTTTGATAAAGATCATCCGCTAAAACGTTTCCGAGGGGATGTTTACTACGAGGTAAAGCGCCTACAGGAATTGTTTTCAGTAATGAAGCGGGAAGACTGGAGCCCGGAATATATTTCAGAAAAAATTGATGAATTTCTTGAACTCATAAACTGTTGCGAGCCAGATTCACCTTATTACAAGAAATACAAATATGTGCGTAAAACCGGAATGAAAGAGGCTGGCAGTTTCAAGCCCGATTACGAAACCGTATGCGAGAATCTTGCTAAGTTAAAGGCGGCTGTTAATGAGTTCCCAAGGTATCAGCAAATGATGTATTCAAAGGGCTGGTATGATTATGATGATATGATCCTTTGGGTGCTGGATGCTTTTAAAAAAGACGAGCAATTTTTACTTAATTATCAGGAGCGTTACCAATACGTGCTGGTTGACGAATACCAGGATACCAGCGGTTCGCAAAATGAACTGATCCAGCTGCTTATATCTTATTGGGAGAGTCCGAATGTTTTTGTAGTTGGAGATGATGATCAGTCTATCTTCCGCTTCCAGGGAGCCAATGTGCAAAATATTGAAGCTTACAGCTCCAGGTATGCCAAAGAATTGTATCATATTATGCTAACGGATAATTACAGGTCGTCGCAGCATATTTTAGATACAGCAAGAGTATTGATTGAAAATAATACGGAGCGCATTAAATTACCCGGTCTTAGCAAGCATTTAATTGCACGCAATACAGCATACCTTGATTTAGTAACTAAACCGGAAATAAGGGCATATCAAACGCAGTTTCATGAATTCGCGTCTGTTACCAATGAAATTGAAAAGCTGATTGCTGGAGGTGTGGATCCTGATGAAATTGCCGTTATCTATAAAGAACATCGTTCGGGAGAAGAACTTGCCCGATATTTTCATCTGAAAGGAATCCCGGTAAATACAAAACGAAAAGTAAATATCCTGGACGAGCCTTTTGGTAATAAGCTGATTAATCTGTTGAAATACCTTTCTCTTGAAGCTGAGTATCCGTTTAGCGGGGATGAACTGCTTTTTGAAATAATGCATTATGATTTCTACCAGATTGAGCCTATCGATATCGCCCGGATCAGTGTGGAAGTAAGCGAATATAATAAACATCATAAAGATAAGACCTCACTTCGGTCTAAAATAAAAGATCTCGCTTCTAAAACAGGGCAAACACTTTTTGATACCGAAAGCGCACTGCAAATAAAACGTTTGAGCGATGATATTGAGTTCTGGATAAAGGAGTCGCATAACATCACCCTTCAAAATCTTTTTGAAAAGATTATGGTAAGGGGCGGAATTTTAGCATACATTCTGAAATCTTCAGAGAAAACATGGAGAATGCAGGTACTTTCTTCGCTTTTTAACTTTTTAAAGGAAGAAAGCCGTAAACGTCCGGATATGGGGCTGAAAGATTTTGTGGAAATGCTGGGACTGATGGAGCAGAATGATCTGAAGCTCGAACTGCATCAGAATTTATTCAATGAAAAAGGAGTTAATTTTCTTACCTGCCACGGATCAAAAGGTCTTGAGTTTGAATATGTTTATCTTATCGGCTCAACTTCTAAGGTCTGGGAAAAGAAAAGAAAGAATAACCAGGGATTTAAATTCCCCGATACCATATTCTCGTCACTACCTTCAACCAGTGATGAAGAAGAGCTGCGCAGATTGTTTTACGTGGCACTTACGCGGGCAAAAAAATGTTTATTCATTTCATTTCCAGAGCAGGATGCAAAAGGAAAGCCTTTAGAGTCAACTGTTTTTATTGGCGAAATCCAGGCAGCTACCGATCTGGAAGTGCAACGGCAAGAAGTTTCTGAAGAAGTTCTTACAGATTTCTTTATTCTCCAGTTTACAGAAAACGAACATCCGGAACTGGGTTTAATTGATCGTGATTTTGTCGGTCAGCTTTTACAGAACTACGCTTTGAGTGTAACTCATTTAAACAATTACCTGGATTGCCCTTTGAAGTTTTATTTCCAGAACCTGATAATGGTACCAAGCGGCAAAAATGAAACCATGACTTTTGGTTCTGCAGTACATTGGGCCTTAAATAAACTTTTCCGGGCGTTGCCGGATAATGACAATGAATTCCATAGCCTGGAAAAATTCCTGGAAGATTTTAACTGGTATATGAACCGAAACAGAGAAGCATTTACTTCTGAGCAGTTTAAAAGAAGGATGGAGTACGGATCCAAAATCCTGCCTGAATATTACAATAAATATGTAGATAGCTGGGAAAAGATCTGTACAACAGAATACGCGATAAAAAATGTGGAAGTGGACGGGATTCCGGTAAAAGGGGTATTGGATAAGCTTGAATTTAAAGGGAAACAGGTAAATGGGGTAGATTATAAAACCGGAAGCTTTAAAAACGCAAAAGAAAAGTTTTTCCCGCCTAACGAGAAAAATCCTTTGGGCGGAGATTACTGGCGACAGGCGGTTTTTTATAAATTGCTGGTTGAAAATGACCGTCGTAAGGACTGGGAAGTTAGCAGCACAGAATTTGATTTCATTGAACCTGATCAGGGCGAATATGTGAAGCAGAAGGTCGTAATAATGCCCGAGCATTTGCAGATCGTTAAACAGCAGATAACGGAAACTTACCAGAAAATTAAAAATTATGAATTTTCAGGATGTGGAAAGGCTGAGTGCCATTGGTGCAACTTTGTAAAAAGCAATTTTAAACAATTAGCAGAAGTGCCGGTGGATGAAGAAACAAACGAAATTTAATAAATTTGTTTATGGGCTCTTTTCGTTTAGATAGAACAGCTTTCAAAGCTCAAACAGTTGAAGAAGCTGCAAATCACGTAGATTACTATAAAAGATTATCTTGGCAGGAACGGCTTCGTATTGCTAATTATCTTAACAGCATTGCATATAATTATCCTGAAAATAATCCCCCAAAAGTAGACAGGACAAAGTTTTCTGTAAGATCAAGACAAAAATAATGGACAATATATTTAATGAGGATTTTCGTGATTTTATTGATTCCTTAAATAAATAAAGTAATCATCCGGATTGGGATGTTTTTACTTTTGGAATTCCACCTTCTGCTATTGATATTATGGTGAAATTAAAGGGCTTAAGTTTTGAGGAGTGTTATAATCACGCTACGTATTTCGAAGAAGATGGATTAAAAATAAGAACGCTTCATTTAAGTAATCTTATAGAAGCTAAAATTTCATCTGGCAGACCTAAAGATTTAGATGATTTGGAAAACTTATCACAATTATAGCCGAAGGTAGGCTTGTTTTTTAATCAGCAAATTTAACTACAAAAGAATTTTTCATTGCTGATTTAACTTTGTTGTATAAGTTAATATTTGAAGAGCTGTTTATCATTACAACGCCGTTTGTTTTTTGCGCAATAGCAATATCGTAAATAGCTATAGAAGAAAGAAGCTTATCCAGGTCCACATTAATTTCGCCCTTATAATTCCTGTTTCCAAATACAAGCAGGTCTTCTGCCGGTAAATCTATATCGATAGGTTCATTCACATAAATCTCCAGCGGAGTGCTGTTCCCTTTTTCATCCGAATATGTCCCTTTTAAAAATACAGATGGAGCTGATTCACTTCTTTTGATTTCAAGTTTTACATGCACCCCGCGGTAAAATCCTTCAGCTAAAGAAATGCTACTGAAAAAAGACGAGGATTGCGCCAAATCAAGGTAGGACGAGTTCTCAGCAACTGCTGCAAAGTCCTTTTCATCTTTTCGGGCACTAAATTCAATGGTATTAAGGTTAAGTGTAAATGTTTCAAATCGTAATTCCCGTTTAGCAGAAACAGAATTCGTATCAATGTTGTTAACCTCGAAGTTCAGCCTGGCTTTTAAATCAGGAATTTTTTTGCATGAAAGCAATGAAAATGCAATCATAGAAATTCCGGCAAGTTTAAATAGTACAGGTTTCATCCCCTTTTAAATAACCTGAATACGAATAGAAGTCAATCGGGTTTCATACAAAAGGGTAACAGGGTTTCTGTGTATTAAAAATGATAACAAAAGCTGTTAAAAGGCGCAGTTATTGCAAGTTGTATTTCAAACATTACTGCTTATATTTGCGTCCAAACTTGATTTAATAGAAATGAGAGAAATTCAGTTCAGGGAAGCGCTTCGTGAAGCAATGAACGAAGAAATGCGTAAAGACGATAAAATATTTTTGATGGGTGAAGAAGTTGCAGAGTATAACGGAGCTTACAAAGTGAGCCAGGGAATGCTGGATGAATTTGGTCCTAAAAGAATAATAGATACGCCAATTGCAGAGCTTGGGTTTGCCGGAATTGCTACTGGTGCTGCCATGAACGGTTTGCGCCCTATTGTAGAATTCATGACTTTTAATTTTTCTTTAGTTGCGATAGATCAGGTTATTAACGGTGCTGCTAAAATTTTATCAATGAGCGGCGGCCAGTTTTCTGTTCCAATCGTTTTTCGTGGCCCAACTGGGAATGCAGGCCAGCTTGGAGCACAGCACTCGCAAAATTTTGAAAACTGGTATGCAAACTGCCCGGGATTGAAAGTAGTAGTTGCTGCTACTCCGTATGATGCAAAAGGATTGTTAAAGCAATCTATTATTGATCCTGATCCGGTAATTTTTATGGAATCAGAAATAATGTACGGTGACAAAGGGCCTGTTCCGGAAGAAGAATATTATTTAGAACTGGGCAAAGCTCATGTAGTTAAGGAAGGTACCGATGTAACGATTGTTACTTTTGGTAAAATGCTTTCAAGAGTGGTTTTGCCTGCTGTTGATGAACTTGCAAAAGAAGGTATTAATGCCGAAGTAATTGACCTGCGGACAGTTCGCCCGATTGATTACGATACAATTATAGCTTCTGTTAAGAAAACAAACCGCCTGGTAATAGTTGAAGAAGCATGGCCTCTTGCCTCTATCTCTACTGATGTTTCTTTTAAAGTTCAGAAAGATGCTTTTGATTATTTGGATGCTCCTGTATTACGCGTAGTATCAGCAGATGTACCTCTTCCTTACGCCCCGACTTTAATAAAAGAGGCATTGCCCAATGCAGAGCGTGTTGTAAAAGCAGTAAAAGATGTACTTTATATAACGAAATAACGAAATTATTCTAAAAAGGGAAGGCCGGTTGTTAAACCGGCCTTCCCTTTTTTTACGCATTAACATTAACGGATCAATTACAATTATTTTTAGTGATCCTTAATACAAAGCTATTTTCAGGAGAAAAGGATACAAGGGCATTTATCACATTTTCGTCCTGGTTTTTTTCGTATTCCAGTTGAAAAATATCCTTTTTTTGTCTTGAAGGCAGCACTTCCTGTAAATTTTCCAGTGTCAGCATTACCGGCAGGTTTTTAGAAGCTTTTCCAAAGAAATAAGCCGGAAAGACATTTGGATAAAAACTATGCTCAGAGTGGGCGTTGATAAGTTCGTTTATTAAATGATTAACAGGAATATTATACTGATCAATTGCTGCCAGGTTAGCATTATAATGGATACGTATATTAGAGGAGTTGATTCCGTTTTCTACAATTTTTATTAAGGAGAGATTCCCATCCTCATATTCAAAATCAAAGATTTTTTGAGGGATATTGGCTGAATTAATGAACTGAATATTTTTAAGGTACCCACTGTCGGTATAAGAAAGCAGGCTGTATTCGGGCGATTCCTTTTTTTGTATTTTAATTATTCTGCCTGACTCGTTTGTTGTTAACTCGTAGGTGTTCCAGTTGAGGTTACGAATAATAATTTTATTGTTAAAGTACTGGTAGGAAATTTCCTGATTTAGATTTTCGTCCTGTGAAAAAGCTGCTTTTATAGAACTTATCCTTCCTGTTGTGTCATAAGAATACGTAAAATCAGCTGAAGATTTATCGTATAATTGTTTTAAGGAAGTAATAGGGCAGCCTACAGGGATGGGAAGCCCTTGATCGGAAACAATAGTAGTTTCGTTAGATTTTTCACATCGGAATAAAAAAGCAGATGTAAAAACAAAAAGTAACAGATTTTTTTTAGTCTTTAAAAGCGAAATCATTGAAAGAGAGGCGTTTTAAATTTTCTGCAAAGTTAAAAATTTAACTCTCTTTTCCCAAGCATCTTTACAGTTTTGAAAATCAGGCTAATCCTTCCAGGCTGATTTGTCGTTTTATGCTTTCCTCCAAGGATATAAAAGTTTCCGTCCGCTGAATTCCTTCTACAGCTTGAATCGATTCATTTAAAACATGTCGTAAATGATTGGTGTCTCTGCAAACTATTTTTGCAAACATACTATAGGCACCCGTGCAATAATGCAGCTCTACTATTTCGTTAACTTTTTTAAGTTTTTCAACAGCATCTTTATAAATGGATCCTTTTTCAAGATAGATGCCCAGAAATGCACAAATATCATATCCTATTTTTTGGGCGTCAATAATCAGGTTTGAGCCTTTTATAATTCCCAGATCCTGCATTTTTTTCATCCTGACATGAATGGTACCCCCGGATACTATCAGTCGTTTGGCAATTTCAGTATATGGAATAGTTGCATCTTCCATCAGCAATCCCAGAATCTGCATATCCAGATTATCAATTTCTAAATTTAAGCCCCTTTTTTCCATTTAGATTTTAAAAGTTATCAATTTAAAATCTAAGTAAATAAAAAATTTACAAAAATTAAAATATTCTATTAAAAAATTTGCAATAAATATGGAGATTGATTTAAATTTGTATCAAGCAAATGAAAAAATGCTTCGATCTTTGTAGGGTGGTGAAATTGGCAGACACACCTCCTTGTCTCGGTGGCGGAGAGCATGGGAAATCCGGTTCGTATTCGAAGCGGGGTAACCACTCCTTGAAGGTTCGACTCCTTCCCCTACAGCTCCTTTCGTTTATTTAGGTTTATAATTGGTTAGTTTGAGCACCTGCCCATCGGGTGCTTTGTTCCCTGAGCCTGGATAATCTTTCAAAATTTTAATTAATTCCCTTTTTGGCGATAAAATACTTTACTTTGAAAGATTAAAAATATAGTCATGTATAAAATTCTTCTTGAAGCGCATTCAGGACTTCGTTTCGTTGTTCTGCTGTTATTGGTACTATCAATTGTAACTGCTTTTGTAGGCTGGTTTGGTAATAAAAATTATTCCGGAGGAAATAAAAAGCTCTACCTGTTTACACTGATATTTACTCATATCCAGCTTCTTATCGGCTTATTCCTGTATTTTGTCAGTCCGTTTGCTAAACCCGGAGAAATGGGAACTGCAATGAAAGATGACACGTTTAGGTACTGGACAGTAGAACATGGCGTCCTGATGATTATTGCTATTGTATTGATTACAATGGGATATTCGAAATCTAAAAAACTACTTTCAGACACGGCTAAACATAAAACTGTTGCTATTTTTTATACGCTTGCAGTTTTAATAATTGTTATAGCTATTGTATTAAGCGGACGCCCATTGCTGGGAATGAGCAGATAATTTTTAAAAAAATTCGTTTTTTTATTTTTATTTCTATTTTTGCTGAAATGAATATTACAAAACATACACAAAACTGGTGGTGGAGCTCACTAAAATTTGCACCGGGTAAAGTATGTTGAAGAAATAGATTCACCAAACCTAAAACAATAAATGAAAACCCGATGCATTATACGTCGGGTTTTTTTGTTGATATACCCGAACAATTTGAGGATTATCTTTAAGAAAATAACATGAAAAATTTTAAGTTATATACGTCTTACAAAAAACTGCTGGCCGATACGACAACGCCGGTAAGTATCTATTTAAGGATCAGGGATGTGTTTCCCAACAGCATATTGCTGGAGAGTTCCGATTACCATAGCCGCGAAAACAGCATGAGCTATGTTTGCTGTGATCCGATAGCTGGAATTGTCCTTTCAAACAGTAAGCTTAAAACTTATTTCCCTTCTGGAGAATCGGAAGAAGTACCGGCTGATGGTTTAAATTTACTTGGGGAAGTTGCAGCCTTCCGAAACCGGTTTCAATCTGATGAAAATGCTTCATTTAAATTTATATCAAACGGGCTTTTCGGATATTTTAATTATAATACCATTGAGTATTTCGAAGATATCAAGCTGGCAGAAAAAGAAGAAAAATTCAAAATTCCGTTATTACAATACCATGTTTATCGCTATGTAATTGCAATTGATCATTTTAAGAACGAGCTGTATATTTTTGAGCATCATGCTGACGAACCTGAAAACCGAGGCTTAGAGAAAATCGAATACATCATTCAAAATAAAAACTTCCCCGAATACCAGTTTTATTCATCCGGAGAAGAAAGCTCTAATCTCACAGATGATGAATTTATTGAAGTGGTGATAAATATGAAAAAGCATATTTACCGGGGGGATGTTTTTCAAATTGTACCATCAAGGGCTTTTTCCAAGCCTTTCCAGGGCGACGAGTTTAATGTTTATCGTGCGTTACGATCAATAAATCCGTCTCCTTATTTATTCTATTTCGATTACGGAAATTTTAAGCTTTTTGGATCGTCTCCAGAAGCGCAGCTTACAATAAAAAACCGCGAAGCAAGTATTTATCCGATTGCAGGAACGTTTAAGCGTACGGGAAACGATGTAGTGGATGCACAGCTTGCCGAGCAGCTTGAAAAAGATCCGAAAGAAAGTGCAGAACATGTAATGCTGGTTGATCTGGCCAGGAACGATTTAAGCCGGCATTGCAGCGAAGTGCAGGTAAAGGCGTTTAAGGAGGTTCAATACTATTCGCACCTGATACACCTGGTATCGAAAGTAAGCGGAAAACTGCAGGAAAATGCCGATCCTTTTTACGTAGTAGGCGATACATTCCCGGCAGGAACTTTGAGCGGAGCCCCGAAACACATGGCTATGCAACTCATCGACCGCTATGAAAAATCTCCCCGCAGCTTTTACAGCGGGGCCATCGGATTTATGGGTTTTAACGGAGATTTCAATCATGCCATTATGATACGTTCATTCCTTAGCCATAACAACGTTTTAAATTACAGGGCCGGAGCCGGAATTGTTGCCGATTCTGATCCTCAGAGTGAGCTTAATGAAGTAAATAACAAAATAATGGCACTGAGGAAAGCCATAGAAATGGCAGAAAGCTTAAATGTAGTTTTGGCAAATAAATAGCAGACAATGAAAATATTAGTGATAGATAATTATGATTCCTTTACTTTTAATCTGGTTCATTTGTTAAATGAATGCGGATATGAAGCAACAGTATGGAGAAATGATAAGTTCTCTATTGATCAGGTTGAAGAGTTTGATAAAATACTGCTTTCTCCCGGTCCGGGTATTCCTTCCGAAGCGGGTTTGCTCCTGGATGTAATTAAAACATATTCACCGAAAAAAAGCATCTTAGGAGTTTGTTTAGGAATGCAGGCAATTGGTGAAGTATTTGGTGGAAACTTATACAACCTGACAAGGCCTGTGCATGGAAGGGCTACAGAAATGAAAGTGCTGGATGATGAGGATCCTTTGTTTAAAAATCTGCCCGAACAATTTAATATCGGGAGATATCATTCCTGGGCTGTAAGTACAAAGGGTTTTCCTGACGATTTAAAAGTAACTGCACAAGATACAGATGGAGTAATTATGGCCCTTCGCCATAAAAACCTGGATGTAAGCGGAGTTCAGTTTCATCCCGAGTCGGTGCTTACAGAACATGGAAAACAACTGATAAAAAACTGGCTGGAGAATTAATTGATATATGAATATTCTGGATAAGATTGTACTAAAAAAAAGGGAGGAAATAAAAGAATCCCGAAAGGAGATTTCCATTATTGAATTAGAAGAGAGTGAGCTTTTTCACAGGCCCTGCTATTCATTACGTGACTTTATCTTAGACCCGTCTAAAACGGGCATAATTGCAGAATTCAAAAGGGCGTCTCCATCAAAAGGGATAATTAACGATAAGGTTTCGGTTCAGGAAGTAACCAGAGGATATGCAGCTGCAGAAGCTTCTGCCCTGTCAGTTTTAACAGATAATAGCTTTTTTGGGGGACACAAACAGGATTTGACGGCAGCACGAAAAGCAAATTCAATTCCCGTTCTCCGTAAAGATTTCATGCTTGACGAATACCAGGTAATTGAAGCGAAAGCATGGGGAGCAGATGTTATACTACTTATTGCAGCTATTCTGGAACCGAAAGAAATTTTACAATTGGGACGACTGGCAAAGAGCCTTGGAATGAGCGTTTTACTTGAAGTGCATAATAAAGAAGAGCTAAGCCGCAGTATATGCGAATATGTAGATGCTGTGGGAGTAAATAACCGTAATTTAACTGATTTTACAGTTTCAGTGCAGCATTCGTATGATCTTGCTCCTCTTATTCCTGACGAATTTATAAAAGTATCCGAAAGTGGAATAAGTGATCCACAAACAATAAAAGAATTAAAAACGGCAGGTTTTCAGGGATTTTTGATTGGAGAAAATTTCATGAAGGAAGAAGATCCGGGAGAGGCCATAAGTGCTTTTGTTCGAAAATTAAAAAGCTGATAATAGAAGACGCTACTTAAATCAAATGAATATTCCTGAATCAGGAATATAAACTTTTTGTTAAAAATAAATGGCCAGAGAGAAATATTACGATACGGCAGTAAAACCTGAAAAAGCGGTTCTTGTAGGAATTATTACACCTAACGAAACAGAAGAACAGGAACGTGAATACCTGGAAGAACTGCAATTTTTAGTAGAAACGGCAGGCGGCGAAACTGTTAAGTCATTTACTCAGAAGATGCTTCGACCGGAGCGGGCTACCTTTGTAGGTACCGGTAAGCTGGAAGAAATAAATGCTTTTGTAAAAGCAGAAGAAATAGATATTGTTGTTTTTGATGATGAGCTTACACCGTCACAGTTAAGAAATATAGAGCGGGAGCTGCAGGTAAAGATATTAGACAGAAGTAACCTGATACTTGATATTTTTGCCCGCAGGGCCCAAACAGCTCAGGCTAAAACGCAGGTTGAGCTGGCTCAGCTTCAGTACCTTTTGCCACGTTTAACGCGATTATGGACTCACCTTGAACGTCAAAAGGGAGGTATCGGAATGCGTGGACCGGGTGAAACGCAGATTGAAAGTGACAGAAGGCTGATCCTCAATAAAATATCCCTTCTGAAGGAGAAACTCAAGCAGATAGACCGCCAGAATGAAACGCAGCGAAAAAATCGGGTTCAATTAGTTAGGGTTGCTTTGGTAGGATACACAAATGTTGGTAAATCTACTATCATGAACATGATTTCAAAATCTGAAGTATTTGCAGAAAATAAACTTTTTGCTACGCTGGATACCACTGTACGGAAAGTTGTTATTGAAAATCTTCCTTTTTTGCTTTCAGATACGGTTGGTTTTATCCGTAAACTTCCCCATCACCTGGTAGAATGCTTCAAATCAACACTGGATGAAGTTCGGGAAGCCGATATTCTTATTCATGTTGTTGATATTTCGCATCCAAATTTTGAAGATCAGATTCGTACGGTAAATGAAACTTTAAAAGATCTGGGAGCGGTAGATAAACAAGTAATTACTGTGTTTAATAAAATTGATGCGTATGTGCCCGAACACCAGCAGGAAGAAGAACATGTGTCATTAACACTCGAAGACTTTAAACGCAGCTGGATGAGTAAACATAATAGTCCTGCTATTTTTATATCTGCATTAAATAAGGAAAACATTGATGAGTTCAGGGCCTTATTATATGATAAAGTGAAGGATATTCATACAAAGCGCTATCCTTACGATAAGTTGTTATATTAAATAAATGTATTAGGTTTTACCTAAAAAAATTAACTATCACTAAATCCTCCATTATGGAAAGCAAACGGCAACAAAAATTTGCAGGAGTAATACAAAAAGATCTGGCAGAAATATTTCAAAGGGAAGGAATGAATTTCCTGCCCAATACGCTGGTAACAATAACAAAAGTACGTGTTACGCCTGACCTGGCAATTGCACGTGTGTTTTTAAGCTTTTTTAACAATCAGAATACCGGCCTTGCACTGAATACTATTAAAGCCCATGCAAGCGAAATAAGATATAAACTGGGTAACAGGATTAAAGATCAGGTAAGAATAATTCCGCATCTGGAATTTTTTGTGGATGACACCAATGAGTATGTAGAGCGGATGGATAAAATATTCGATAAGATAAGCAAGGAACCAAGGCAGGAAGATCCGGAAGAATAATAAAAAGGATGAATGCAGAGCGTCGTCTTTCAGGCTTGAAAGAATATCTAAGGGCGAATAAGCACCTGATTGGTAAAATTGTTGATTTTAATCCTGAGAAAGATAAGTTTCTTGCTTTTGATTTTACTTCAAACAATAAAACTCTTACTGCTGATACAATTGCCGATACCGGCACATTTAGTAAATGGATCGAAGATAAACTGCGTCAGCAGAATGCAAAATTCGGGCTGGGAGGATATAATGAACTTAGAACGCTTTACAATCAGCGGGCATTATTCAATGAAGGTGAAGAGCCGCGACAGCTGCATTTGGGAGTAGATATCTGGGCGCCGGCGCACACCTGCATTTATTCCCCACTGGAAGGAAAGGTACACAGTTTTAAAAATAATGAAGGTACTGGAAATTATGGGGCAACTATCATTCTGGAACATAATTTAAAAGATATTACTTTATTTTCCTTATTCGGACATTTAAGCCTGAAAAGTCTGGCAGGGTTAATAAAAGGAAAGATAATAAGCACCGGAACTGCTTTTGCCGAATTAGGTAACGCTAACGAAAACGGAAACTGGCCGCCTCACCTGCATTACCAGTTAATTTTTGACCTGAACGATACTGAAGGCGACTATCCCGGGGTTTGCCGTCTTTCAGAAAAAAACAAGTATCTACAAAATTGTCCTGATCCAAACTTAATACTGCAGCATACATTTGGATAGCAGGATATTTTGTAAATTAGTATATGATTTACAGGCTTCTATCTCTTTTGATTTTTTCTTCTTTGCTTTCTTCTGCCCTTGCTCAGCCCACATTTAAAGGTGGCCCGGTTTACCTGAACTCGTTTATAGTAAATAACCAGATATATCCTGAATATTCGAAATCAAATTGCTTACAGGGCACAATAGATGTAGAATTTAAACTGAACCATTCAGGCCGGATTTATTTTTCAAGAGTAAAGCGTGGCTTTGGAACTGATCTGGATATCGAAGCGTTAAGAATTGTTCGTTTAACTTCCGGAAAATGGATCGTTCCTGCAGATCATGATACAACCGTAGCAATTGTTCTTCCTGTTAATTTCACATTAAAAGAATACAATTGCGAAAATCAGTCGAAAGACAATATCTCTGCTGCTATAGCTGCTTACAAAGCACGGCAAGACCTTACCAATGCCGTTTTAAATTACTACGACAAAAAATCCCAGGGGAAAGTAGATCCGGGGCAGGAGGTTGAAATAGAGAACCTGAAACAGCAACTGGGATACAACGAAAAATTTATAACACGTAAACTCAGACAAGCTCAGCAAAAGCTCAAACAGGGCGACCGGCAGGGAGCTTGTGAAGATTTTAATTTTATAAGAAAACTGGGCAGTGACAGAGCAGATCAGCTCCTGGAAAAATACTGCCAGTAAGACGGCTTTTGCTGTTAATCTTACTACTGCTTTTAATCTCCAATTTCAAAAAAACTCATTCCTGTAAATCTCGTTGTAAAAAGAAAGTGTTATGATATGAGATTTCAAAATAAAGTATGTCTTGTAACAGGCGGCAGTTCAGGCATCGGCCTTGCAACAAGTTTACGTTTTGCCGCCGAAGGCGGTAAGATTGTTATAATAGCAAGAAATGAGCAGGAAGGAAATGAGGCTGTTGAGCAAATAAAAAAAACCAATGGGGAGGCTATTTTTGTAAAAACAGACATTGCCGAACCAGACCAGATAAAACACTGTGTTGAAACAGTGTTGCAAAAATACGGCCGTATAGACGTTTTGGTAAACAATGCAGCAATGATGACTTTTAAGCGGATTGTTGATCTGGAACTGGAAGAATGGGATAAGGTGATGGCAGTAAATCTGCGGTCAATTTTTGTTTTCTGTAAACTTTGTCTTCCCCACATGAAAAACGGGGCTGTAGTTAATATAAGCTCAGTTCATGGCCACCAAACAACACCCAATGTGTTGCCTTATGCAGCTTCTAAAGGAGGCATTGAAGCGTTTACTCGCGGATTAAGTATTGAATATAAGCCTGAGCAGGCAAGATTTAATGCCGTGGCGCCGGGAGCTGTAGATACGCCAATGCTATGGTCTAATCCAAACGTTAAGAACGGAACAGAAAAAATAGAAGGTGCCATTGGAAAGCCCGAAGAACTTGCCGCTGCCATTTGCTTTCTTGCCTCAGAAGAAGCTTCTTACATAAATGGAACCACCCTGGTGGTCGATGGCGGAAGATTAGATATTCTTTAAACTTACCCTGGTCATCTATGAAAAACAAATTCATGTTTTCTACCGGTATTGAAAACAGTTATCCGGTTATTTATTCTGAAGGCAAAAAAATAAGAATTGATGAGCTTGAAAAGACAGGGCACTACAAATTCTGGAAAGAAGATTTTCAGCTTGTTAAAGAAATGGGGATAGAATTTTTGCGATACGGTCCGCCGTATTATTCTACCCATATTGGCCCGGGCAAATACAATTGGGATTTTTCAGATGAAACCTTTAGGGAACTACACCGGCTCAATATAACTCCCATCGTAGATCTTTGCCATTTTGGCGTTCCGGATTGGGTTGATAGCTTTCAAAATAATGAGTGGCCTTATTATTTTGCGGAGTACGCCAAAGCGTTTGCTAAACGCTTTCCTTATATCCAGTTTTATACTCCGGTTAACGAAATATTTATTGCCGCTACCTTTTCAGCCCAATATGGTTGGTGGAACGAATGCCTTACTACTGACAAAACTTTTGTAAATGCATTAAAAAACCTCTGCAAAGCAAACGTCCTTGCAATGCAGGCTATACTTGAAGTTCAGCATGAAGCTACTTTTATACAAAGTGAATCTTCAGAATATTTTCATGCAGAAGATCCTTCCTGCCGTGATACAGCCGACTTTTTAAATGAAAAGCGCTTCTTGTCACTCGATCTCTCATACGGTCATCCGGTAACTGTTCCATTATATAAATATTTAATGGATAATGGAATGACAGATAAAGAGTATCAGTGGTTCGAGCAGAATTATATCAAAGCAAAGTGTATTATGGGGAATGACTATTATGTAACCAATGAGCATACCGTTCATGCAGACGGAACTACTTCTGCTTCTGGTGAAATTTTTGGCTACTACATAATTACTCATCAGTATTACAACCGCTACCGGTTACCTGTAATGCATACCGAAACTAATATTTCTGAACCTGACTCGGTAAGATGGCTGAAAAAAGAGTGGGCTAATTTGTATCGTTTTAAGCAGGATGGCTTTCCAATTGTGGGTTTTACCTGGTATAGTTTAACAGACCAGGTTGACTGGGATTCCGCGTTGACAAAGAATGCAGGTAACGTAAATCCCCTCGGATTGTATGATCTGGACCGGAAAATCCGTCCGGTAGGAGAAGAGTATAAAAAGCTGATAAAAGTGTGGCGGGACATTCTGGAAGAAGAAAGTTATGGCCTGCACTTTATTTATTAAAGTTATATTTACTACTTTAATAAATAATGCTCTTTTAATTACATGAAAACATTACTTCAGATTTTCGGGATACTTGACCTTATCAGTATTATCCTTTTTGCTCCTCAAGCCTGGCTGCTGGTAAACAACTTTGCAGCGTTACCCCCCAGTACTTTTCTTACAATAGTTTCGGTTTTACGAATTATAGTCTTTCTTTCTTTGTTTGTTTCAGCAACCGGCAGTCTGCTGCTAAAACGATTTGGAATTATAACCTATTATTTCCAGTTCCTGTTCAGATTTTTAACACTTATCCTCACTTTTGGATTTATTACCTATTTAAATGATTTTTTTGCTTCTGAGGCTATAATAAAAGTTTTGCTTGGCATAGCCGTTTTTGGTGAATTTTTACGTTTATACTATAGTTACAAAGTTCAGAAAGAGCTGTTTTGAGAAAAAAGAAGAGCCCCTTTTTCTTAAAAGTTAAAAGTTTATTTGTCTTATTGGGCGCACTTTTTTAAATTGAGCGTTTAAAACGCTCAAAAATGAAAAATATTTTACTAGCCGGTATTTTTTTATGCCTTTATTCAACCATTGGGTTGTCTCAAACTTCTCCATTTGGAAAAATTGAAATAGCAGAACTCGAATTAACTGAATGCCCTTTTGAAAAGGATGCCAATGCAATGGTAATTTTTGATAAGGCAGATGTTTATTTTGATCAAAATTTTGATATCGTTATGAAAAGACATAAACGAATCAAGATATTTAATGACAAAGCTAAAGATGTTGCCAATATCCGGCTTGAATTTCTGGGTGGAAACAAGTTGGAGGACATCTACAGCATACAAGCTCAAACCATCAACCTAAGCAATGGTAAACCTGAGATAATTAAACTAGATAAGAAATCAATATATACTGAAAATATTGATAAGTATAAAAAAGCGGTGATATTCACTTTTCCGCAAGTAAAAGACGGCTCTATTATAGAATTTAAATACGAATGGAAAACACAAAGTTTAGCAAACTTCCCCGACTGGTATTTCCAGAGCGAAATACCCGTAAAGTACAGCGAAATAGAAACAGAAATACCAGAATTTTTTTATTATAAAACACAAACCAAAATAAAACAGGAGTATGTAAAAAATAGCACCGAATCGAATTCTAAGTCGATGAGTGCTATAGGAGGATCTGTTAGCGAATCTTTTTTGGTTGAAAAACAAATAAGAGCACTTGCAAACATTCCGTCTTTGCCTGAGGAACCTTTTATGACATCTACTAATGATAATCTGGAAAGTGTTCTCTTCCAATTAACCATGATTAAACCCAGGTTTGGACTGGTGAAGTCTTTCGCCGACACCTGGCCTAAAGTAGGGGGAGTTTTAGCAGATGATGAAGATTTTGGCGGACAGCTAAGAAGAAAACTTGAAGGTGAAGAGGCTATAATTTTAAAGGCTAAAACATTAAAAACTAATGAAGAAAAGATAGCCTATGTATTTAATGAAGTTAAAAATACAATGAAGTGGAATGGAGTTAACCGTTGGTACACTAATGATGGAACTTCAAAAGCGTGGGATAAGAAATCGGGTAATTCTTCCGAAGTAAACTTAATTGTTTATCACTTACTAACCAAGGCAGGTATTAAAGCTTACCCAATGGTAGTTAGCACAAAAGACCACGGAAAAGTGTATGTTGCTTATCCTTCCCTGTCGCATTTTAATAAAGCAGTTACTTATGTTCCTATAGATAGCACTAAATCTTTTATCCTAGATGCAACTGATAAATACCAGCCCTACTTCCAGATTCCATCAGACCTTCTTAATTCCTTTGGTTTGTATATTGATAAAGAAAATAAAAAATATGATCTAATAGAAATTGTAAAAAATAAGCCGGTAAGACAAGCTACCTACGTATCTGCCGAGATAAAACCCGAAGGAAAAATTGAAGGTACAGTTACAATGAGTAACCTTGATTACAAAAAATCAGATATAGTACGACGTTATAAAACAGACGGAGAGGATAAGTACAAAGAATATCTGACAGGAGAAGATAATTCTTTAAAAATAACATCGCTGAAATTGGAAAATGCAGAGGTAGATACCTTACCCTTAACTCAACAAATTTCCTTTAATAAGGAAATGACAGGAGCTGAAGGAGACTATTTGTATTTAAATCCGAACATATTTACATACTTAAAATCTAATCCTTTTCTTAATGAAAAAAGAGTAACAGATATCGATTTCGGATACAAGAATAATTACAACATTTCCGGAATATTTAAAATTCCTGCAGGCTATAAAATTGAATCATTGCCAAAAAGTATTAACATGATAATGCCTGATAAGAGTATAAGTTTTAATCGCATAACTGGCGAACAGGATGGTGCCATTGTCATTCGTATGTCTTTAGACTTTAAAAAAACAATATTCTTCAAAGAAGATTATGGAGATCTGTATGAATTTTATAAGCAGTTGTTTAATTTATTGAATGAACAGGTTGTATTGAAGAAAATCTAATATGAAAAATAGTTTAAGTCTTCTATTATTTTTATCAATAACAGCCACTTCAACAACACTTTTTGCTCAAAAAAATGCTGAAATCCCTATAGATCTGTTTAAATCGTCTACTATTCCTGATTCATTGAAGCAAAACTCAAATTCTGTAATTCGTTATTCTTTAACGAGTATTGTAGTTAAGTCTCCCGGAGAAGCGGTAAAGACGGCTCATAAACTGGTAACTATTCTGAATGAGAAAGCCGGTGACGAGGCCTTGATGATACTGCCTTATGATAAATTCAGCACAATAAATAGTGCTGAAATGAGAGTATATAATTCAGAGGGGGAGTTAATAAAAAAATACAAGAAAGGCGATATGTATGATGGATCACTCACCGGGGGTTCTACTATAGTATCAGATGACCGGTTTAAAGGTCTTAAACATACTATTGCTTCATATCCTGTAACTGTTGAAACAATAACGGAGGAAACAGAAAGCGGTTTTTTAGATTTGGATAGCTGGGTGATACAGGACGAGGAGCAGGCTGTTCAGCGGGCAGTATTTACCATAACAGGAAGTGCTGAAAATCCTCTGTTTTACAAGGCCCGGAATATTTCTTTGCAGCCTTCAAAGTACTCAGAAAATAACAAAGATACCTTTACATGGAAAGTGGGAGGGTTAAAGGCTGTAAAATCTGAGGAAGGAACACCTTC
Organism: Rubrilithobacter danxiaensis; assembly: GCF_047272945.1. Classification (NCBI taxonomy): domain Bacteria; kingdom Pseudomonadati; phylum Bacteroidota; class Sphingobacteriia; order Sphingobacteriales; family Sphingobacteriaceae; genus Rubrilithobacter; species Rubrilithobacter danxiaensis. The sequence goes on along the minus strand of NZ_JBKOPS010000009.1, from coordinate 117,740 downwards.
CTGGCTTGTTCTTCCCCGCATTTCTTTTTCGGTAAGTATATTTAAATACGATGGACATGAGGGAAGAATGGATACCTGGAAAAACTTTGGACTATGGATTAATGAGCTGAATGCTGATGTAAATACATTGTCAGCAGAAAGATCTGAACAAATAAAACAATTGGTTGCCCATATTAAGGAGGACAAGGATAAAGCAAAATTTCTTTATGAATACCTACAGAAAGAAATGCGCTATGTTAGTATTCAGTTAGGAATTGGAGGTTTCAAACCTTTCTCCGCTACTTTTGTAGACCAGAAAAAATACGGTGATTGCAAAGCTCTTGCCAATTATATGCATGCCCTTTTAAAAGCGGTTAATATACCTTCTTATTATGCTATAATTCGGGCAGGGGATAATGAAGAGCCGGCAGATCCTGAATTTGTAGCCAGTAGTTTTAATCACGCAATATTATGTATTCCACTTAAAGGAGATACTACCTGGATAGATTGTACAAGCAATACTAACCCTTTTGGAAAATTAGGCACCTTTACGGAAAACAGAAATGCATTATTAATTACAGAAGAAGGAGGAAGGCTGGCAAATACACCGGTAAGTAAAATGCAGGATAATGTTTTTGAGAGTGAATCTGTAATTACTTTAAATGAAGATGGTTCTGCAAAAGCTACACTTAGTCTTAAAACAACGGGGGGTTACCGTGATATGCTCTTAGGGAATGCTTATAGAAAGCTGGATGATCAGAAAAAGTTTCTAATTAACTATCTCAGGCTAAAACAACCGGATGTATTTGAAATGTCGCAAGGAAACGATAAAGACGGAAAAAAAGAAAGTTCCTTTAACTTTGATTATGCTCGGTTTAACGATATGGCAGCAGGGAATAAACTGTTCCTTCGGCCCAGGCTATTGGATATCTGGACAAGTACTCTTCCTGCTAAAAGTACCCGTAAGTACGATTATTATTTTGATCATCCTATGCTGAAAAAGAATACTACCGTTATTGAGCTTCCTAAAGGTTTCGAAATAGAATCTCTTCCTGCTAATACTGATATTAAATTTAGCTACGGGAACTTCAAAACAACTTACACATACAAGAAAGAAAATAATCAGTTAACATGTTACTCTGAATTTCAAATTACAAACCATGTAATTCCTGCAGAAAAATATGCAGAAATGCAGGAGTTTATGGAAAATGTCTCTAAATCACTCAACAAAAAACTTGTAATAAATAAGAAGATTTAACAGCTTTCCCTCTTATTTGTATATTTATACAATCTATTACTCTTATTTATGAAGTTAGTTTCTGCATCGCTTATTCTTTTTCTCTTAGCAGCCTGCGTTAGCAAAAAGCCCGAATCAATTGTAAAAGAACAAGAAGTAGAACGATTGATTCGCACCTTATCTTCAGATGCGATGCAGGGGCGGGCTACGTTTACACCAGGTGCAGAAAAGGCAGCAGCTTTTATTGAAAATGAATTTAGTAAAATAGGTTTATTGCCTTTGAGCTCTGAAAAAGGATACAGGCAACAGTTTTTGATGAGTCGCATTAAGCCTTCTGCAACAGAAGTTATAATAGACGGAAATCCTGTAAAAGAGGAAAATGTATTAGTTATAACAGACAAAGCAGGGATAAACTGGAACAGCGATCCCGGCATTGAAATTATTCATATTAAAAAAGGGGAAAATCTTTTTTCAAAATATCGCGAAATAACAGCAATGAATAAGGAAGTTCTGGTGTATGCTGATGAACAGTTAAAAGACTCCTTTAAAAAACTGCGTGATTATATTAATAATGGCAGGGTGGTTGACAAACCTAATAAACAAGCTGCTGTGGTATTTGTAACAGGCGTAAAAGAAGTAAACTCATTCCGGGTGAGTTTCACCAATCAAATCGAGCAACTTCCTCTTTTTAATGTTGCGGGAATGATTTCCGGGAAATCAAAGTCGAAAGAATATGTAATTTTCTCGGCCCATTATGATCATCTCGGAATAATTTCTCCGGTTGATGGTGATTCAATCGCTAACGGTGCCGATGACGACGCTTCGGGAGTTACGGCGGTAATTTCTCTGGCTAATTATTATAAAAAGATTAATAATAATGAACGGACCCTCATTTTTGTTGCTTTCACCGCCGAAGAGCTTGGCGGCTTCGGCTCCAAATATTTTTCTAAAAGGCTTAAACCGGAAGATGTTGTAGCAATGTTTAATATTGAGATGATTGGGAAGGAATCAAAGTTTGGCAAAAATGCTGCTTTTATAACAGGATACGAGAAATCAGATTTTGGGCAGATACTTCAAAGAAACCTGGAGGGAACAGGTTTTACCTTTCATCCCGATCCATATATTAACGAAAACCTGTTTTACCGCAGTGATAATGCCACTTTAGCGGCCCTTGGAGTACCTGCTCACACAATTTCTACCGATAAAATTGATTCGGACAAGTATTATCATACAGTAAACGATGAGTTTGAAACGCTCGACGTGAAAAATATTTACGCGACTATAAAAGCCATTTCTTTAAGCTCAAGAAGTATTGTTAACGGAATGGATACGCCACAACGCATTCCAAAACTGGAACAGGAGGAATAGCAGCTATACGCTTTCAGCGATGAAGGCAAAATCCTGCTCAAAGCACAAACTGTAAAAGCCGTCTTTCTGCGTTTCAAGTAAATTTTGACCAATAAAACGCAATCCGGAAGTGGTTAAACCGTACACTTCATGCAGGAGTTCAATTTGCTGACCTGCTACCTGCCATTTACTAAAACCAGATTTGATAGAATAAATCTTTTTACCACCTGTAAAAACAGCTACATTAATTAATTCGGCAAAAAGTACAAAATCCTTCAGGATAAACTCTCTGGTTATTACATTAACTGCCGGGTATTGTTCTCCTACCAGGAATTTCAAACCATCTTCCATCGGCGAGTTTTCTGTTGCTATTAAATGCGTATGATATTGTGTTGTTAAGGGTTTCGAAGTAATTACAGCATCTATTTTTATTCCCAGTTTATCAGCTAGTGGGTAAACTGTTTCATCTACTAATACAGTGGGACTCCATTCAAGCAATTGCCCCAGGTTTTCGTACTCAAATTCCTGCAAATCCATTATCAACAAAGCAGGCTCTTGTTTTTCTCGAACAATATGGTGAGATGACATACTCTTGTTTTTTCTCAGCTCACATTAATGAAGTTTCCGGTAGAAGTCTTTGAAAGCTTTTGAGGATTCGTCTGCCAGGTTAACAGCAGCCGATACGGCAATACCATAAATGCCTGTTCCCATTAATTCCTCTACATCTTCAATTTTAATTCCTCCAACAGCTATAATTGGCGTGGTTATATTTTCGTCCAAGGTTTTCTTCATGATATTTCTGTATCCGGTTACTCCTAATAAAGGAAAATTATTCGGTTTGGTTTGAGTTACAGAAAATGGTCCGCATCCAATATAATCAACCGTGTTGGTTAAATTGAGTTGCCCTATGTCCTCAAAAGAATTTGCTGAAGCGCCCAACGTTTTATCCGGCCCTATTTGTTCACGGATTTTTTTAAAGTCTGCGTGCATATTTTCGATGTGTACTCCCTGTGCATCCACATCAAATAGTAAATGGTAGTGGTCGGTGATAATAAGCGTAGTCCCCCAATCATCACAAACTGCTGCCACCTGGTTTATTTCGGCTACTAATTCCTCATCTGTTTTTGTAAGGCAGCGGTATTGAATCCAGTTTGCACCAGCTTCGCAGGCAAGTTGTACCTGTTCTAAATGTGTTCTATCCGGAAGATCTTGTGTTAAATAATGGAACCGGGAGATATATTTTTTCATTGATTGTAATAGCCTATTTCAATACTTCTGTTATTGGTTTGCCGATGCAACCATTTGGCATTTGGACTCTTAGCAACGCAGCAAGCGTAGCGGATATATCGGTCATGTTCGTTTCTTTAGTTACACGCCCTGGCTTTATTCCCCATCCCATCCATACTAATGGAATATGCGCATCGTAAGGGCTCCATGTACCATGAGTTGTTCCTGTAGATGAACCACTGAACCATCCCGGTTTTAATACAATCTGGATTATGCCGCTCCGTTCAGAATTATAACCATTTACAATCCTGCTTTTTAATGGCTGCGGAATTGTTGCACTTTCTACATCTGCCATATCTATGGCGTAGGCAACTCCTTCTTGTTCTTTAATAAAGTCAACAGAAATTTTTCGTATAGCATTCTCATCCAGTTTGCCTGATTTTATCAGGTTATTGTTCAGGTTTACCTGGTAATTATTTAAGCTTAAAACAATATTTTTAGCTTGGTATTTGCTTTCCAGCAATGTATTAAGCTGTTTTAAAATTTCGCCCGAAGGCCATACTCCAGCAGGGATTTTTTGATCTTGCAGAAATACCGGGTTATGAGCGGCACCATGATCTGCACTTAAAAAAACAGTGTAATTCCCTTTGCCTATTTTTGAATCAAGGAAGCTGAAAAAGGACGCCAGGTCTTTATCTAGGCGTAGATAAGTATCTTCAGCTTCAATAGAATTAGGGCCAAATTGATGCCCAACATAATCTGTGGATGATAAACTTACTGCCAGAAAATCAGTCACCACATTTTTTCCTAAAGCTTCGTTTTCTACAGCGGCTTTTGCCATATCAATTGTGAGAGAGTTTCCGTAAGGCGTGCTTCTTATCATTCCAGGATCTTTAGCAGCTGAAGTTTTAACCGGGAACACCGGGGCAGCAGCTCCTGAAAATTTTCCTTCGTAAGCATTGTTATCCGCCGAACTTTGAACATAAGAAGAAATCGGATACAGCGTATTCCAGTCCTGCTTCAGATACTTTTCTGCCAGATTTTTATTATTGAAAGCTTTTACCCATTCTGGCAGGTCTTTAATATAATAAGTACTGCTTATAAAGTTACCATTAGAGCCATCAAACCAGTAAGCAGCATTTGCAGCATGTCCGGCAGGTAGAATTGCTCCGCGATCTTTTAAAGCAATGCCGATAACCTTTGCACGGAAATTTGTTGCAAGTTTTAGCTCGTCTGTTATAGTGGTTGTCCACAAATTTCGTGGCGACATCTTGCCGGCAGAAGAAATACTTCCTACTGTTTCTACCGTCGAGTCTTCTGCACAGTACATCGATTTCCCCGTTGACTGAACGATAAAATCATTTCCTGCGATACCATGGATGGAAGGAACCGAGCCTGTATAAATAGTTGTATGCCCAATGGCTGTAACCGTGGGAAGGTAATTGATAAATGTATTTTCGCACGAGTTTCCCTCATTCAGCATTCTTTTAAACCCGCCTTCTGTGTAACGATCGTAATACCTGTACAAATAATCCCATCTCATTTGATCTACCACCAGTCCAACCACCAATTTTGGGCGGGGAAGAGTTTCGTTTTTCGATGTGGGTTTTTGTGCAAAAGCAACATTAAAGGCACTTAAGAGCAGAAAAAGGGCAATTTTAGTTTTCATGATTTAGAATCTTAAAGAACAAATATTAAAAATCAGTATTAAAACTACGTTATTAAATCTTGAAACAGGAATCAAACTTAGTAAGGTAAAGCAAGCAGGGTATGCTGGCTTGCTGTATGAATATCTCTCCATATCCTGTTTATTTCTGATTTTGGGTCGGCGGCTATTAATCCGCAAAGGGGATAAAGCTCGTCAACCTGCTGTCGTGCGATACTTGCCAGATTCCTGCTTGTTAAACTTACTTCTTCTAAAGACTGAGCGGTAGCGTGTTTCCTGTCTGTAAAAAAGGCCCACGATCTTTCTGTGGCATAATAAAAATCCTGGCGAGATTCGTTTATTTTATTTTTAGCTTCAGCAAGAGATTCTATCAATACTTTTTGCTGGTGTTCTTTCAGCTTTTTATGTTCTATACGATTAACAAAAATATCCTGGCAGTGATCAATAAAATTTATTGCCATACCGCTGATGTTTGCCGCAAGTGTACTTTCTGCAAATTGAAGAAAAGGGTAATTATAGATCGGATTGGCTGTTACGGCTTTTTCCGAATCGGTTTTCATGCATCGTTCTTTAGAAATATCCAGATTTGATACACTAAAGGAATGGCTTGAAGTTGCAATTAAGCCGGTCGTATTCCAGTCGCTGGTAATTTCTACCTCGTCTCTGTTAAAAACAAAGGGCAGAATCAAGGGATTCTCACTTTCATCTAAAACTGTTTCCGTTCCTTTTTTTATAAGGCAGTTAGCGGTAAAATGTGTTAGATGAGTTGCCCCTGTGGCATATTTCCATTTACCATTTATCCGATAACCTCCATCTGTAGCTGTTGCAGTTCCTGTTGGAGCGCCGCTGCCGCCAAAACAAACTTTTCTATCAGTAAAAATAGTTTCAGCAAACGGTTTATCTAAAAATCCGCCAAACCAGCCGGCTCCGCTGCATAAAGTTATGGTCCATCCAAAGCTTCCATCGGCCCAGCTCAATGCTTCTTCCAGCTTTAGCGCTTCCGTTAATGAAATTTCCAGCCCCGTGAATTCCTTCGGTACAAATAATTTAAACCATCCTTCCCGATAAGACAAGTCTAATTGTTCGGTGGTTAAGCTCCCTGATTTCTCTGCAGCTACGGCATTTTGCCGGATAATTTTTATCCATTCAGCTTTTAAATATGCTGATGGATGTTGTATGTTCTTCATAATTTTAATTCAGGTAAACGAAGGGTCAGGATTTTCATCTTTATAGATCTTTTTCCAATCGTAAAAACCTATAACGGCTATTATAAACAGAAAGATAGTAAGCAGGGCGAAGAGGGGTAATTTTTTATGGAAAAGCAGCGGGATAGCAAAAAAATTGGAAATGTTAAGCAGTATCCAGTTCTCGATTTTGCGCCTGGCCAGCAACCACATGCCAGCCCATGCGGTAGCAGAAACAAAGGCATCTATGGCGGGAACATCGGAGTTGGTGAAATTTTTCAACGCGATATATAAAATACCCCACCCTGCAAAGGTTATAAAGAATGTAATAAGCCAGTCCTGCCTGGTGGAATAACTTATCTTTACTGGAGGTTCATTCTTTTTTTTAATCCAATAAGCCCAGCCATAGATGCTCATCACTACATAATACATATTTAATGCGGCTTCTGCATATAACAGAGCTTCCACAAGTAGAATAATTGAAAGCAGGCTTGCCAGTATACCGGCTGGATAAAGCCAGACCTTGTTTTTACGTGCCAGCAATACTTCTGCAACTCCCGCCAGCACGGCTATCCATTGCAAAAAACCGGTTTCTTTAAACTGCTCCGTTAACAGCTGGTACCAGTTCTGTAAATCCATTTTATCAGAATTTAAGGCTTAAGGAAGCAAGAAAGTTTCGTGTAGCCTGTGGATAGAAGCCGTCGCCACGATATACTACTCCCCCGCTTAAGCCGCTATACGTATAGCCGTTGTTTTCGTATAATGTATTGAAGATATTATTTACCAGTAAACTTAGCCCGATACCCTTTATTCCTTTAATTGAGGTATTGTAACGTAAACGCACATCGTTTACAAAAAAAGAGGGTAATTTATGGTCTTCGTCTGAGCGATTATCCAGGTATTGCTTACTTACATATTTACTGAGCAATGCTATTTCAGTATTCCGGGCAAATCCAAAACCTATTTCGCTGGATGCGATGACCGACGGTGAAAAGCTGATGTCGGTATTTTTATAATTGAATTGCTGTACCACGCTGTTATCAGCATCGTCATAAATAAATTCAGTAAAGTTTTTGATTTTATTGCGGCTAAAAGTTGCTGTGGCTGCCCAGTATAAATTGTTTAGAATTTGCCAGCGACCGTCAAATTCAATACCTGCCCGGTAGCTATCCGGTACGTTTTTCCTGGTTTGAGCGCCAACATCGTTCAGTTCGCCGGTTAATACCAATTGATCTTTGTAGAGCATAGCATAACCGTTAATGCCCGCAGAAAAGTCAGGAAGAGTGATACGATATCCGGCTTCAACATCTGTGAGGTTTTCAGGCTTTGGCCTGCTGTCTGGCGTAGATTCTGTATAATCATTCCGGTTAGGTTCTTTATTTCCAACAGCCAGCGATGCATACACATTGCTTTTATCGTTAATAAAGTACGTAAATCCGAATTTTGGGTTAAAGAAGTTCAAATCTGCTTCCTGCTGAATATTTTGCTTATCGCGATTGAAACCAAGAAACGAATAAGTGATGCGACGATACTGTAGGTCGGCAAACAGGTTCAAATTATTGATCCGGTAACTGGCTTTTCCGAAAATGTTGAAATCAGTTTTAAAGGCATCGTTGTCATTGTACCGGTGTCGAAGCGATTGATCGGCATTGTAATTAGCAAATTTCGCCCATATTACTTCATCAAAATGACGGCCTTTGTATTCGTTATATCCGCCTCCAAGGGTAAAATTCACGGCGGGCTCAGGATTGTAATTTAAGGAATATGTAAAGCCATAAAAATCATTGTCAAGCCACAGGCGGCGAATTAAGTCTGAGCTTGCTATTGCGGAATCCGCTATCGTAACAGGGGTGATTTTATAATCTGATAAAGTTTGATCTTCTTTATATTCCTCGTAATAGCCTCGTCCATAGGTATAATGCAGGGCTGTGTTGGCAGTAAGTTTATCAGAAAAAATATGAGTGTAGAAGAGTTGATAGTGGTCCTGCTGATAGTTGTCAGTTTGATTGTCATAGGTAAAATCGTTGTGTGTTCTGTCTGTTTCCAGCAATTCTTCAGGAACACCGTTCCATGCCTGATACGTTTTCTCAATACCCGAAAATACATTGGCTCTCAGCAAATCTTTCTTCCCGTAATATGCGCCGGTAACAAAAAAGGATTTTAGGTTAGAAAAAGCCCGGTCAATATATCCGTCGGATTTTATTCTTGACAAACGGCCATCCAGACTAAATTTACCGTTTATTAATCCCGTTCCAACATTTACCGTATTTTTCCAGGTTTCGTATGATCCATATGTGTTATTCAATTCAGCATAAGCAGAATCCCTGCGGGTAGTGGTTTGAATGTTCAGACTTGCTCCGAAAGCTCCTGCCCCATTTGTTGAAGTTCCAACTCCGCGTTGTATTTGAATGTTATCTACCGAGGAAGCAAAGTCTGGTAAATTGATGAAGAAGCTTCCCTGACTTTCTGCATCATTTAGAGGAATTCCGTTTAAAGTTACATTGATGCGTGTAGCGTCACTTCCGCGGATGCGGATACCGGTATAGCCTACCCCCGCACCGGCATCCGAACTTACAACTACCGATGGAGTTTGATTAAGCAGATAAGGCAAATCCTGGCCTGCATTGTTTTTCTCAAGTTCGGTCCTGTTAATATTGCGATAGGTTGTAGGCGAATTCTTTTCTGCCCTGGTAGCTTTTACAATAACTGCATCGGCAATAAAGTCGCTTGGCTCCAATGTGATTTGCAGCACTTCTTTTGTAGGAATATTTATTGTTTTTTCAACTGTTTTATAACCTAAATAACTGATCTTAATCGTGTTATCGCCTTTCTCTAAGCCGCTTAAGGTAAATTCTCCCCTTGAGTTTGCAGAGGTAGTGGCAGTAGAATTTTTTACAGAAATACTTGCTCCGGCAAGCGCTTTAGAAGTTGGATCTGTAACTTTTCCTGAAATTGAAAACTGGGCAATAGCCAGAAATGGGAAGAACATCGCCGCAAAGACGAATAAAAAAACTGTTTTCACTTGAATACTTAAACTGTTAAACCATATGCACGTAGGGGTACGAACATTTTTTTAACTATTTACCTTTCCCTACGCCGGCATTATCCGGATCAGGTGCTTGCAGAGTTAAAAGTTTTGAGTTGAAAGTTGAAAGTACCTGGCCTCTTAACTTATTACTTTAAACTTCTGCAATGGGTATAATCTCAGCCCGTTTTTGTGTTTGAGATACGGAAGCATGCAATTCCGTTTTTCTTCACAAACAAGGCACCCCTTAAGACGAGGCAAAACTAATTCTTATTTAGTATTAAGACAAACAAATAATCATTCTTTCTTTATTACCCGTTCAAATGTTACATCATCCTACATCAATCTGACATAAAATAATACTTTTGCAATTAGCAAACATTTAAAACAAATGCACAGAACAAATACTTGCGGAGAATTATCAATTGCAGACCTCGGAAAACAGGTTATTTTAAGCGGATGGGTACAAAAGTCGAGGGATTTAGGTGGAATGACATTCATAGACCTGCGTGACCGCTACGGAATTACCCAGCTTGTGTTTAACATGGATGATAATGCTGCACTTTGCTCTGAAGCCCGTAATTTGGGCCGGGAGTTTGTGATAAAGATATCGGGTGCAGTAGTTGAACGTTCAAATAAAAATTTAAAAATACCTACCGGGGAGATTGAAATAAAGGTTTCAAACCTGGAAATTTTAAATGCCGCTAAGCTTCCGCCTTTTCTTATTGAAGATGAAACGGATGGCGGAGACGATTTGCGTATGAAATACCGGTATCTCGATTTGCGCCGTAATCCGGTAAGAAATAACTTGGTTCTGCGTCATAAAATGGCACAGGAAGTTAGAAAGTATTTAGATTCGTTCGGATTTATTGAAGTTGAAACTCCGGTATTGATAAAATCGACACCTGAAGGCGCCCGCGACTTTGTAGTACCGAGCAGGATGAATCCCGGCGAGTTTTATGCTTTGCCGCAATCCCCTCAAACTTTTAAACAGTTACTGATGGTTTCCGGCTTTGACCGGTATTTTCAGATTGTAAAATGTTTCAGGGATGAAGATTTAAGAGCCGACCGGCAACCGGAGTTTACACAAATAGATTGCGAGATGTCTTTCATAGAACAGGAAGATATTCTGAATGTATTTGAAGGACTGGTCAGGCAGTTATTCAAAAATGTAAAAGGGATTGATTTGGGAGAAGTGCCAAGAATGAGTTACGCGGATGCGATGCGCTTATATGGTTCAGATAAACCGGATACTCGTTTCGAAATGAAGTTTACAGAATTGAACGAGTACGTAAAAGGTCACAATTTTCCTGTTTTTGATAATGCTGAACTAGTAGTTGGGATAAATGCTAAAGGATGTGCTTCTTACACAAGGAAGCAGATGGATGAACTGACAGATTTTGTAAAACGTCCGCAAATTGGTGCTACCGGGCTGGTTTATTGCCGGTATAATGAAGACGGCTCTCTAAAATCATCAGTAGATAAATTTTATACAGAAGAACAGTTGAAAAAATGGGCTGCTGCTTTTGACGCAGAGCCCGGCGATTTGATGTTACTAATGGCCGGCCCAGCCGATAAGGTGCGGAAGCAACTAAACGAACTTCGGCTTGAAATGGGAAATCGTTTAAACCTGAGAGATAAAAATGTATTTTCCCCTCTTTGGGTAATCGACTTTCCTTTACTGGAATGGGATGAGGACAGCCAGCGCTACCATGCCATGCATCATCCGTTTACTTCACCAAAACCCGAAGATATAGCCTTACTTGATACGAAACCCGGAGAAGTTAGGGCGAATGCGTACGATATGGTAATAAACGGAACCGAAATAGGTGGGGGCTCTATCCGGATTCACGACCGTGAACTGCAAGCTCTAATGTTTAAACATTTAGGATTCAGTAAAGAAGAGGCGCAAAAACAATTTGGATTTTTAATGGACGCATTTGAATTTGGTGCTCCTCCTCATGGCGGTATTGCCTTCGGTTTTGATCGTTTAGTTTCAATTTTTGCAGGTCTCGATTCTATCAGAGATGTAATTGCCTTCCCTAAAAATAACTCAGGAAGAGACGTAATGATTGATTCACCATCAACAATTGCTGAAGAGCAAATGAACGAGCTGAAGATTAAAACTACTGTATAAAAATCAGTTTAAATAAGAAAGGCATCTCAACTAAGAGATGCCTTTCTTATTTAATAATATTGCATTTAAAAAGGCAGGTCGTCTTCTGCATTATCGTCGTTAAAGTTAGTGAATTGATCTTCCTGCTGCTTATTATTATTTGCTGGGCCTGGAGTGCCGTTCCCATTTTCAAAATCGCTTCTTCTGCCAAGCATTGTAAAATTTTCTGCAACTACTTCTGTTGTATATTTCTTATTTCCTTCCTTATCCTCAAAATGCCTCGTTCTGAGTTTTCCCTCGATATAAACCAGCCGGCCTTTTTGTAAATATTTTGCGGCAATATCGGCCAGGCCTCGCCACATGACGATATTATGCCACTCGGTTTGCTCAATTTTTCTACCGTCTTTGTTATATGTTTCAGAAGTAGCTAAAGGAAAACTTGCAACAGTAACTCCACCATCGAGGTGTCGAACTTCGGGATCTTTGCCCAGATGCCCTACTAAAATTACTTTGTTTATACCTGACATTTTTAAGTTGTAATTGATTTAAATTTCAATATAGAACAATTTTTGAAGAATGCAAAAATTAATTTAGGTTGTGCGATTTTTTCCAGGTCTTCTTGTTCTATGTAAAACCAATTCTTATTACGAAAATTGTTGTCATTAAAGTTATCTATCTGCAAAAATTGAGCAAAAATACGTTGATGGCTGAGTACGTGTTTTAGTGGTCCGTGAGTACTTATAATTTCTACTTCCTGTCCAAAAATAGAAGTGAATTTTTCATCCCCTTTTAATTCCCCGGGATTAACAGGATGCGGTGTTTCAAATAAAGGAAAGTCGAACAGGTTTTCCCAAATGTCATTTGGTCCCCTTTTATTCATTAAAATCTTGTTCTCTTTTACAGCAACAATATAGTTGAAATAGCGGTTTCGTATTTTCTGATTCTTAAGTTTAACGGGAAGTTTATCAATGTGGTTGGTTCGCCTCGCTTCACAGTCAATTTGCAGGGGGCAGATTACACAGTCAGGCTTTTGAGGTTTGCAAACTTGTGATCCAAACTCCATCATTGCCTGGTTTGAAGTTCCCGGGCGTTTTTTATCAATCAGTTCATTGGCAATTTCTGTAAATTTTCTTTTACCTTTTATAGTATTTATCGGTTCGGCAATGCCAAGATACCTGGAAAGTAGCCGGAAAACGTTTCCATCCACCACCGCTTTTGGCTCATTTGCGGCAAATGAGGAAATAGCCGCAGCTGTATATTCTCCTATCCCTTTTAGCTTAATCAGATCATCGTATTTTTTGGGAAAATACCCCACATGATCTTCCATGACCATTCTGGCAGTTTTAAGCATATTTCTTCCACGAGAATAATATCCAAGTCCCTGCCAGTGTTTAAGTATCTCTTCCTCAGTAGCTGAGGCAAAATCAGAAACGCTCGGGTACTTTTCAGAAAATCGATAAAAATAGGGTAAGCCCTGCTCTACCCGGGTTTGTTGCAGTATAATTTCCGAAAGCCAGATTATATAAGGATCGTTTGTATTTCTCCAGGGAAGATCTCTTTTATTTTGCTCGTACCAGTTTATCAGCTCCTCAATAAAACGCATCTAAAAAAACTAAAAAGGGGATATAAAAGTACGAAAATCTAAACGGAAAAGAGGCTTTGAAAAAAACCCTCCATTTTATTTCAAGATTTCAATTTAAACCAATACTTTTGCAACCCCAAAACTATTAAGTATTTACGGAAAATTGTATAAGTAAAAAGACATGACTAAGGCGGAAATTATAGCAGAGATCTCTAACAAAACAGGTATTGAGAAGGTAGACGTGCAGGAAGCAGTCGAGGCATTTTTTAAAGTCGTTAAGACTTCGATGGTTAAAGGCGAGAATGTATATGTAAGAGGTTTTGGCAGCTTTATAGTTAAAAAAAGAGCGAAAAAAACTGCCCGTAACATTTCAAAAAATACTGCAATTATCATTCCTGAACATTTCGTACCAAGTTTTAAGCCTGCAAAGGTTTTTGTTGAAAAGGTAAAAAACGGAAATCTTAAAAGCGCAGAAGTTTAAATCAGTAATCTATTAAAGAAATGTTAAAAAGAAAGCAAATAACGGTAATCGGATTAGTGGTGGTTTTGATGGGCTTATTGCTTTCTTTAGATATTAAAGGATTAGTAAAAGAAGAGGGGCAGCATGCTAACGGCGCTGCGGCTGCTACCGCTGCCCCTGCTCAAAGCATTACTGTTGAAAGTGTATCTGAAACAGCAAAACAAGGATTAAATTCAAATCTGGAGAAACAGGTTTCTGATCTGGAGGCAAATTTAAAAGCAGCGCCTGAAAACCAGAAAGTTCAATTTCAAAAACAACTTTCCCAATTGTGGGATGATGTCAATCAGCCTGCACCTGCAGCGCTTTATATGGAAGCTGTTGCCGAAAAAGAAAGTTCATTCTCTAACTGGCTTAAAGCTGGAGATTTATTTGCTGCAGCTTACCAGAACACTCAGGATAGCCTTATACAGCCTTCATTAACTCAAAAAGCTGCAAATGCATATAAGCAGGCTTTAAAGCTGGAACCCAATAACCTTGCTGCTAAAACCGGGTTAGGAGTTGCTTATGTAAATGGCGCTGCAAGCCCTATGCAGGGAATTCAGTTATTGTTAGAAGTAGTTAAGGAAGATCCTTCAAATACGAATGCAAATTTAAACCTGGGTCTCTTTTCCATGAAGTCGGGCCAGTTTGATAAAGCGGTTGCACGCTTTAAAACAGTTATAGAAAATAAACCAAGCCCGGAAGTTTGGTTTTATTTAGCTTCCAGCTTTGAAAGTTTAGGAGAAAAGGCCGAAGCTATTGCCGCGTATAAAAAAAGCGAAGAGCTGGCTGCAAATCCTAATCTGACAAAATTTGTGGAGAACAAAATCATTGAATTAAGTAAATAAAATTATTTTAAAACATTTAAAAATTAAAAGCTATGCCAAGCGGTAAAAAAAGAAAAAGACATAAAATGGCCACTCACAAACGCAAAAAGCGATTAAGAAAAAACAGACATAAGAAAAAATAATCTTTTCCCTTAACAGGGTTTTGAGCTAACCTCCTGCATACAGATTCAGGGGGTTAACTTGTTTGTTTTTTAATCATTTTTGTGTAAACACAGGCAGATCCATTCTGCCGCTAAAAGAGTAGCTGTTGGTAAAGGAATTAATTATTGATTCAACCCCAACCGGGGTGACTATAGCTTTACAGCAAGACAAGCAACTCGTAGAACTTCACACAGAGCACATTAACAACAATTATGCTGTTGGAGATATTTACCTGGGCAGAATAAAGAAAATTATGCCCGGTTTAAATGCTGCTTTTGTAGACGTAGGCTATGAGAAGGACGCTTTTTTGCATTATCTTGACTTGGGGCCGCAACTAAAATCGCTCCTTAAATTAACCAAGATTGTAAAGAACGGCAGTTATAAGGATAAACTGCTGGATAGTTTTAAGCTGGAAGAAGATATTAATAAGTCCGGCAAAATTTCAGAGGTTCTTAGCAAGAATATGATTCTTCCCGTTCAGATCGCTAAAGAGCCAATTTCCACAAAAGGTCCCAGATTAAGTTCCGACCTTTCCATTGCAGGTAGATTTGCAGTTCTGGTTCCATTTTCTGATGTAATTTCTATCTCAAAAAAAATAAAAAGTAATACCGAGCGGACAAGGTTAAAGCGTATAGTAGAAGGAATAAAACCGAAAAATTTCGGAGTTATCATTCGTACGGTTTCTGAAGGAAAAGGCGTGGCCGAACTGCAGAAAGATTTACTGGACCTGATTGCGAAATGGGAAACCTTTGTTCAAAAACTTCCTAAGGCAGAACCTTCCAAACGTGTTTTGGGTGAAATGGGGAGAACATCTACCATTCTGCGGGACATTTTAAATGCTGATTTTACCAATATTTATGTAAACGATAACAGCATTTACGAGGAGATTAAATCATACGTTCGGGATATTTCTCCTGAATTAGAGCGCATTGTAAAGTCTTATAAACATAAAGAACCAATTTTCGAGCATTTTGGTATCGAAAAACAAATTAAGGCAGCTTTCGGTAAGACTGTAAATTTACCCGGTGGGGCGTATCTGGTAATTGAACATACAGAGGCACTCCATGTAATTGACGTTAATAGCGGTAATAGAACGGCGAATCCGCAAAATCAGGAAGAAAATGCGCTTCAGGTAAATAAGGAAGCGGCAAGAGAGATTGCAAGGCAATTACGGTTGCGGGATATGGGTGGAATTGTGGTGATTGATTTCATCGACATGCACAAACCAGCTAACCGGAAAGAACTTTTTGATTATCTGCGTGAACAAATGGCTCTTGACAGGGCAAAGCACACCATTTTGCCGCCCAGTAAATTTGGCCTGGTGCAGATTACACGACAGCGTGTAAGGCCCGAAATGAATATTATTACCAATGAAAAGTGCCCTGCCTGCAATGGAACCGGAGAAATAAAGGCAAGTATTGTTTTGATGGACGATATTCAAAACAATCTCAATTATATTCTTACCGAACAAAACGAGAAAAAAATTACTTTATGCGTTCATCCTTATATTGAAGCATATATTAAAAAAGGACTTTTTTCCTGCCAGTGGAAATGGTTTTTTAAATACGGTAAATGGATTACAGTTAAAGGAGTTTCTTCCTACTTTTTAACAGAATTCCATTTTTTAAATTCCAAAGAAGAAGAAATTAAGCTGTAATTGTACAGATTTTTGAAATGCAGATGTGCAAATGAATTATCATTTTCATATCTGCATTTTAGTTTTATAATTATCTGCACATATACATATATTCACGTTTGCAAATAAACAATGGCTAAAACTAAATCTGCTTATTTCTGTCAGAGCTGTGGTTATGAATCAGCAAAATGGTTGGGAAAGTGTCCATCCTGCAATCAGTGGAATACATTCTTGGAAGAAATTGTAGAGAAATTAAATACTTCGGTACCCGATTGGAAAAGCGGTTCATCAAGCTTACAGAGGGCCAACAAGCCTTCCGTTATTAATGAAATTGCCTTCACTACAGAACAGCGTTATATCACACCTGATAAAGAACTTAACCGGGTACTGGGAGGCGGAATTGTTGCCGGATCTTTAGTACTAATCGGTGGAGAGCCTGGAATTGGGAAATCTACCCTGATGTTGCAGATTGCCCTTAATCTTACTGGATTAAAAGTTTTATATATCTCGGGTGAAGAAAGTGAGCAACAAATAAAAATGCGGGCAGAACGGCTTGCTCCGACTGTAAAGGCAGACTGTTATATTCTTACTGAAATATCAACTCAAAATATATTTAAGCAAATTGAAATTCTTCAGCCCGATCTGGTTATTGTTGATTCAATTCAGACCTTATATTCAACTCATATAGACTCTACCCCCGGAAGTGTATCTCAGGTGCGGGAGTGTACAGCTGAGTTGTTGAGATTTGCAAAAGAAAGTTCTACACCTGTTTTCTTAATCGGCCATATAACGAAAGACGGGATGATTGCAGGCCCTAAAATACTGGAGCATATGGTTGATACGGTTTTACAGTTTGAAGGCGACAGGCATCATGTCTATCGAATTTTAAGAGCTGTAAAAAACCGTTTTGGCTCTGCTTCCGAATTAGGAATTTACGAAATGCAGGGAACCGGATTACGTGAAGTATCAAACCCTTCAGAAATACTTTTATCACAGCGGGATGAACCACTAAGCGGAATAACGATTTCTGCCATGCTTGAAGGATTACGGCCCATGTTGATCGAAACTCAGGCCTTGGTAAGTCCTTCTGCCTACGGCACTCCTCAGCGATCGGCTACCGGTTTTGACACCCGCCGAATGAACATGCTGCTGGCTGTTCTTGAAAAAAGATGTGGCTTTCGTTTAAGTGCCAAAGATGTGTTTTTGAACATTGCAGGAGGTTTGAAAGTAGAAGATCCCGCAATTGATCTGGGTGTGGTAGTGGCTATAATTTCTTCTCATGAGGATTTGCCTGTTTCCTCAAAAAACTGTTTTGCTGCCGAAGTAGGATTATCAGGAGAGATAAGGGCAGTTAACAGAATAGAACAACGCATTGCCGAAGCCGAAAAGTTAGGATTCGAAACAATTTACATTTCTAAATACAATAAAAAAGGGCTGGACCTGAGCCGTTATGCTATTGAAGTTAAAACGGTTTCGAAAGTGGAGGAAGTTTTTAGTACGTTATTTGGGTAACTTTATAAGCAAAAAAGCCATTTTTAAAATGGCTTTTTTGCTTATCGAATTCTGGTCTTACTTACTCAGATACATTGATTTTTCTCTGTATAATTTTACAAAATAAGGGTCTTCCAGGTCTTTTATAAAGCGGATAGCTTCTCCTGTTGACTTCATTTCCGGGCCTAATTCTTTTTCTACTTCCGGAAACTTATCGAAAGAGAAAACAGGTTCTTTTATAGCATAGCCCTGAGGTTTTCTTTCTATCTTAAAGTCTTTCAGTTTATTTACCCCCAGCATTACTTTTGCCGCAATATTAATGTACGGAACATCGTATGCTTTAGCGATGAATGGAACTGTACGTGAAGCTCTTGGATTGGCTTCAATTACATAAACCTTTTCATCTTTTATAGCAAACTGGATGTTCAGTAAACCACGTACATTGAGTGCTTTTGCAAGTTTAATGGTATAATCTTCCATCTGCTTTATAACATTTGCAGAAAGCTTGAACGGAGGCAGAACAGCACTTGAGTCACCCGAATGAATTCCTGCAGGCTCAATATGCTCCATTAGTCCTACAATATGTACGTCTTCTCCATCTGAAATAGAATCGGATTCAGCTTCCTCTGCCCGGTCAAGGAAATGGTCTATCAGAACACGGTTTCCCGGAAGGTCGCCTAATAATTTAACTACAGCTTTTTCCAGGTCTTCGTCATTAATTACAATACTCATCCCCTGTCCGCCTAATACGTAGCTGGGGCGAACAAGAACAGGATAGCCTACCTGGTGTGCGACTTTCAAAGCCTCCTCGGCAGTCTCAGCTACTCCGTATTTCGGATAAGGAATGCCCAGATCTTTCAAAAGGTCAGAGAATCTCCCCCGGTCTTCGGCAATATCCATGTTTTCGAAAGATGTACCGATAATCTTTATTCCTTTTTCATGCAGCTTTTCCGCCATTTTAAGAGCAGTTTGTCCTCCAAGCTGAACAATTACACCTTCAGGTTTTTCAAGCTCGATAATCTCACGTACGTGCTCCCAGAATACAGGTTCAAAATACAGCTTATTGGCCATATTAAAATCAGTAGAAACTGTTTCGGGATTACAATTGATCATGATAGCTTCAAATCCTGCTTCTTTTGCAGCAAGCAATCCATGAACGCATGAGTAATCGAACTCAATTCCCTGTCCGATCCTGTTAGGGCCTGATCCAAGAACAATTATTTTCTTTTTATCAGAAACAATTGATTCATTTTCATCCTCAAACGTGGAATAGTAGTAAGGTGTTTGAGCCGGGAACTCTGCCGCACAGGTATCTACCATTTTATAAGTTCTGCGAATGCCTAATTCTTTTCGCCGGTCATATACTTCGTCTTCTGTCACATTTCCTAATAGCCAGGAAATCTGCACATCCGAAAATCCTTTCTGTTTTAATATACAGAAGAAATCTTTAGGGATATTATTGAGTGAATAACGCTTAAGCTCCTGCTCCAGGGCAACCAGCTCCTGTATCTGTACAAGGAACCACTTATCAATTTTTGTTGCTTTGCGGATAGATTCCAACGGAACGCCGAGACTAAAGGCATCTTTTATATGAAAAAGCCTGTCCCAGCTGGGATGTTCCAGGCTATACATAATTTCTTCGAGATTTCTGCTTTGCCTTCCATCGGCCCCTAATCCAGCACGTCCGATCTCCAAACTTTGACATGCTTTCTGAAGTGCTTCTATGAACGTACGGCCAATCCCCATAACCTCTCCTACGGCCTTCATCTGCAAGCCTAACTCTTTGTTGGCACCCTTGAATTTATCAAAGTTCCAGCGAGGAATCTTTACAATTACATAATCCAACGTAGGCTCAAAATATGCTGAAGTTGTTTTTGTGATCTGATTCTCAATTTCATCCAGGTTATAACCTATAGCAAGTTTAGCTGCGATCTTAGCAATCGGATATCCGGTAGCTTTTGAAGCCAGTGCCGAAGAACGGGATACACGCGGATTAATTTCAATAGCGATAATATCTTCAGTTGCCGGATCAACCGAAAACTGAACATTACAGCCGCCGGCAAAATTTCCGATGGCACGCATCATCTTGATTGCCTGATTCCGCATATCCTGGTAACAGCGGTCACTTAGCGTCATAGCAGGAGCAACTGTAATAGAATCTCCTGTATGTATTCCCATCGGGTCGAAGTTTTCAATAGAGCAGATAATAATTACGTTGTCCTTGCTGTCGCGTAAAAGCTCTAGCTCAAATTCCTTCCATCCTAAAACTGCTTTTTCAACTAAAACTTCGTGTGTTGGTGAGGCCTGTAAACCACGGCTCAAAGCATGATCGAAATCTTCTTTTTTATGTACGAAACCGCCGCCGGTACCACCAAGTGTATAAGAAGGACGGATTACAAGCGGAAACCCAATTTCCTGGGCTGCTTCTTTTCCTTCTAAAAAAGAGTTTGCAATTTTTGATTTTGCTACGCCCACGCCAATTTCTACCATCAACCGGCGGAATTCTTCGCGGTTTTCTGTTTTTTCAATGGCTGCCACATCAACACCAATGATACGCACTCCATATTTTTGCCATATGCCACGTTCTTCGGCTTCTTTGCAAAGGTTTAACGCGGTCTGTCCTCCCATAGTTGGAAGAACCGCATCTATTTTGCGTTCCTGCAAAATTTGTTCAATGCTCTCGCAGTTTAAAGGCCATAAATAAACATGGTCACCAATTACTTTATCCGTCATAATAGTGGCGGGATTTGAATTGATGATGGAAACTTCTATTCCTTCGTCTTTAAGCGATAGTGCAGCCTGCGAACCGGAATAATCAAATTCAACAGCCTGACCGATAATGATTGGTCCTGAACCGATAATCAGGACAGATTTTATGGAGGTATCTCTTGGCATTTTATTTTTATAAAGTCAAAAGTTAAAAATCAAAATAAGAGACTTGGATCTGCCGGAGTTTCTAATAGTAACCAGAGAATTCCGGCTTTCCGACACCGATAATTATCGGGTTGGGAGTCGGGGTGCAAAGGTAAAGAATCTTAGGCCTTTATGCTAATAATATTTTGAAATGAATTTGAAATTCCTTTGAAGGGTTATCCAATTTAACCTCTTGAATTTTAAAATTTAATTAATTGATTGTTATTCATCTCTGCATATCTAATAATGCCTGCCGGAAATTGCATCAAAAAAACAATGACATCGATCGGATGTTAAATCAATCAAACTACAGATATGAAAAAGAATATAACAGGCATACTTGTACTTTGTATATGTTTTATTGCAGGCTGTGCCACCGTGCAATCTATTGTTCGTTCAACCTTTCCTTATACGGCAACTTTAATCATACCGGCATCTGCAACAGCTAATGATGCACGTTCAGCCAGTAGTTCTGCAAGCAGCTTTGACCAGATATTTTCTGGTCAGGGCAGCAATACTTCTATGGTAAAGGAAGTGAGAATGGCTTCTGCAAAACTGGAAGCAAGTAATCCTGCTGATCAAAACCTGGGCGTGTTTAAGTCTGTTAAAATTTATTTATCCAAAGGCGATGGTTCTGATGAAACTTTAGTTGCTACTCGTACTGATGTTTCAACAAATGTGGGAAATAGTTTAGTGCTGGATATTGATAACTCCCGGTTTCTGGATGATGTACTTAAAGGTTCAAGCGTGAAGGTAAGAATGGAATATGTTTTAAGGAATTCTCTGAATGTTGATGCAAGCGTGAGGGTCCGATTAGGATTCAGCACAAATCCGGAAGCTGCCACGAAGTAATACGGTTTATCTCAATAGAGGAATGTTTATAAAGCTTCCGGGTTTATTACATTTGTTTCCACCTGCAGCCTATTTGCTGTTATGGGGTATTAAAACATGAACATATACACTGGTGTAAAGAAAATAGCGGTAGTTGGCCCCGAGTCTACGGGTAAGTCTACAATTTCTGAAGCACTGGCAAAAAAGTATCAAACTGTTTGGGTTCCTGAATATTCCAGGGAATACTGTGCAAAACTCACACAACCTTGTACCTGGCAGGACGAAATCAATATGTTTTACGGACAGCTTCAGCTGGAACAATCGCTTCTTCCTACTGCAAATAGCCTGTTAATATGCGATACTACTTTTCTTACAGTAAAAATCTGGTGTGACTATATTTTTGGAAAAGCTCCTCAAGAGGTATTGTCGGAACTTAAAAATCATACCTATGATTTTTATCTTTTAATGGATATTGACCTACCCTGGCAGGATGACCCTTTACGAGATTTTCCTCATCTACGTGAACATTTTATGGAAATCTGGAAAAAGGAACTGAATAATTTAAATGCTGATTATCAGGTTATTTCCGGAAAAGACGACATCCGGATTAAAAATGCTGTTGAAGCAGTGGATTCTTTTCTTGCAAAAAAATAAACTCCTGTATCCTGTTTGCTTATTATTTTTTGTTAAGATGCAACGCCGGCAGAAAGCCTGCGTCTTATAATTGAAAGCTAA
Organism: Rubrilithobacter danxiaensis; assembly: GCF_047272945.1. Lineage (NCBI taxonomy): Bacteria > Pseudomonadati > Bacteroidota > Sphingobacteriia > Sphingobacteriales > Sphingobacteriaceae > Rubrilithobacter > Rubrilithobacter danxiaensis. The sequence goes on along the minus strand of NZ_JBKOPS010000009.1, from coordinate 95,283 downwards.
AAAATTTGGAAGCTGTTTACGTAGATCAGCACTATGACCTGGTGGTTGAGTGCAAGCAAGGCAAACGAAGTGCACAAAATCAGCTGTATAGGCTTTATGCAAAAGCAATGTACAATGTTGCCATGCGTATTCTTACCAGCGAGGATGAAGCTGCCGATGTGCTTCAGGAGTCTTTTATAGATGCTTTTAGCAGGATTTCGGGCTTCCGGCAGGAGACAACTTTCGGATTATGGCTTAAACAGATTGTTATTAATAAATCTATAAGCCAGCTCAGGAAAAGAAAGTGGGAGCTGGTGAGTATAGATGAAGTTGATCTTGAAGATAAAGAACTTATAGACAGGGAAAAGGAAGAAGATCTGTACTTTCAGGCAGAACAGGTGCGGAAAGCAATACAACTCCTTCCGGATGGTTACCGCATTGTATTATCGCTTTATTTACTGGAAGGGTATGATCATGAAGAAATTGCACACATACTTAAAATATCAGAAAATACATCAAGAACCCAGTTTTTACGGGCAAAAAGAAAGCTGATTGAAATTTTAAAGCATAAGGGAATTAAATAATATCAATAAAAAAGGAGAAGAAGATGAGCGAACGGTTAGAAAATTTTATCAGGAACAACAAGAGAGATTTTGACGAATTTGAACCTCCTGCAGATTTATGGAATAAGATTGAAGAAAAGCTGAATGATTCAATAGAAATTCAGCCAAAACACGAGCGGGTAATTAAACTAAGCTCACTGATAAAAGTAGCTGCAATGCTACTGATTGTGTTAACCGCCGGATTTATTTTTTTCAATTACGAAAAAAAACAAGCAATAGAAATAAGCAATATTGATCCGAAACTGGCAAAACAGCAGATGCATTATGCATCGCTTATTCAACAAAAACGCCAGGAAATACAACAGATTGAAAAAGAAGATCCGCAGTTGTTTAAAGAGTTTTCGTCCGAAATAAAATCAATGGACGTGAATTATCAAAAATTAAAGAATGATTTGTCAACCAGTCCTAACCAGGAAGAAACTGTAAAAGCAATGATCCGGAACTTGCAGATACAGTTACAGGTGTTGAATCAGCAATTAAAAATTATCGAACAGGTAAATCAGCTAAAACAATCAAAAAATGAAACTCAAAGCATTTAAATATTGGGCGATGATAGCCCTTATAAGTTCAAATGTTAGTCTTTTTGCTCAAAACAAATCAAACAAAACTCATAAGAGTGAAGACAAGGACGCGAGAAGTATCAACATCGACGTTCCGGACATCGACATTGACATTCCGGATATCGACGTTAGAATCGATCTTAAAGATCTTGAAAAAATGAACATCGCACTCGCCGACCTTGATTTAAAATTGGATAATCTTGGAGATAATCTTGCCGAAACCCTTAAGGATATTTCATTTGATATTAATATAAATGATAACCAGGATCTGAATTTTAATTCGGTAGAAAAAACAAAAACATTTAGCAGATCCTATACTGTAAACAGGGATGATAAGTTAGCAATCGATAACCAGTTTGGCACCATTGTTATTAATACCTGGGCGAAAAATGAAATAAAGGTAGATGTAACCATGAAAGCGACAGAAGGCTCTGAAAATGAAGCTGCTAAATTACTGGAAGGAATTAATATTAATGAGACTAAAAGCAATAACCTGATTAGTTTGCGTACGTCTATTAAACAGGAAAAGAACAACTGGGGCTTTCGTAGCGGGAAAGATAAGAGGGGTATCCAGATAAATTATACTATTTACATGCCGGCAGGTAATCCGCTTGATATTACCAATAAATTTGGCGGTACGGTTATATCTGATTTTAACGGGGTAATTAATGTAAATTCTTCTTATGGGTCTTTCTCAGGCAAAAGGTTAACAAACCCTGCTAACCGGATAAAAGTTTCTTACGGTTCGGCAAGTATTGAGCAGCTTAAAGCCGGAAAAATTGATGTAGCTTACGGTAGCCTGGATATTGAAAATGCAGAAAGATTAAGTGCAGATATAAAGTACTCATCTTCAAAAATTGGCAGGCTTTCAGGCAGCGGCGACTTTAATATTAAATATGCCGGCGGTTTTAAAATTGATGAAATTGACGAAAATTTGAAAGATCTGAATATTGATGGGGCATATTCTTCCATGTCTCTTGGCTTTGATCCTAAATCAAATTTCAACTTTGATGTTACCGTTAATTATGCATCATTTGGTTACGATAGCGATAAAGTAAATATCAGCAGCAAAACTCCCGACGAACATGCCAGGGGATTTAATCCCTCAAAAAATTACAAAGGAACTTTTGGAAAAGGATCAGATACGAAAGTTGTAATACAATCCAACTATGGATCGGTAAAGTTTAATTGATGCACCGTTTAGTCAATCCTGCAAGGGTAAAGGCTAGCAGAGCTGCTTTGTAAACTACTATTTACCTTCCTTCGGGAAGGTTTTTTTATGAAATATAAAACAGGTATAGTTTTTTATTTATTTTCGGGGCAAAGACTTGTATTATGGAACTATTGTCAAATCCCGAAATGTGGATTTCTCTTGTTACTTTAACGGTACTCGAAATTGTATTGGGTATAGATAATATCGTATTTATCTCTATTCTGTCAGGCAAATTACCCGAGGATCAGCAAAAGAAAGCACGTCAGCTTGGTTTGGGACTGGCCATGATAACAAGAGTGCTTTTATTATTGTCGCTAAGCTGGATAATGACCTTAACGGCTCCGTTATTTAACATGGGCGATTGGATTGGAATGCAAAACGAAGCCTGGCTGGAAAAACTGGCTATTTCGGGCCGCGATCTTATCCTGATAATAGGCGGACTATTCTTAATTTATAAAAGTACCAGCGAAATACACGAAAAACTGGAAGGAGACGATCATGAAACATCCGCAAAAAAAGTGCATTCTTTCTGGGGGACTATTATTCAGATTTTAATTCTTGATATCGTTTTTTCTTTAGATTCTGTGATCACCGCAATCGGTATGGCCGATCATATAGAAGTAATGATTGCTGCCGTAATTATTGCCGTTGGTATTATGCTTGTTTCTGCAGGTGGAATCAGCAGTTTTGTTAACAAGCATCCAACAGTAAAAATGCTTGCTTTGTCTTTTTTACTTCTTATTGGCGTTTCTTTAATTGCAGAAGGATTTGAACAGCATATTCCTAAAGGCTATATCTATTTTGCTATGGCATTTTCCGTGCTGGTAGAAATGCTTAATTTAAAAATGAAAGCCAATTCAGGGAAGCCTGTCCATTTACGCAATTTCCCTGTTGAGAACGAAGACAAATAGTTACCAAACTCTGCAAAGCAAGCCCTTAAGATATTCACCTTCGGGGAATGACGCCCTTACCGGATGATCCTCGGGTTGGCAAAACTGGTAAATGAACTGAATTTCCTTTTGTGCATCTAAGGCCGCCCAGGCAAGTATTTGTTTAAAATGATCAATATCTACAGCCCCGCTGCAGGAAAATGTGGCAAGCAGGCCGCCTTCATTCAGCAGCGACATACCTATTCGGTTTAAATCTTTATATGCTCTGGAAGCTTTATCCAGTTTTGAGCGGGATGGAGCATATTTAGGCGGATCGAGAACTACAATATCAAATTTTTCATCCTGCTCACGGAATGCACGCAGTTGTTTATTTACATCCGATTGAATAGCAAGGTGGGTGGAGTTATCGAAATTATTTAACCGGATATTTTGTTTAAGTGTTTCTATTGCCAGCGCAGAACTGTCTACGCTGATAACTTCTTTTGCCCCATTCTTCAGAGCGTTGAGGGTAAATCCTCCCGAATAGGAAAAGCAATCCAATACTTTTTTCTCCTTCGCATGTGCTGCAACAATTTTTCTGTTATCTCTCTGATCGCAGAAAAAACCTGATTTTTGGCCCTCGGAAATATTTACTTTATAAAGAATTGCATTTTCTTTTACCGTAACGTATTCCGGTGGTTCCTGGCCCCATAATTTCCCGCTCGAAGGTTCAAGGCCTTCGTGAGCACGGGCAGCTGCATCGCTCCTTTCAAATATTCCGGCAGGTTTTAATAAATTTCGCAGTTCATCCAGAATTACTTTTTTCATCCCTTCAATCCCCGAGGAATGTATCTGAACGGATAAGAAATCGGCATAGCGATCAACGATAAGTCCCGGTAAAAAGTCTGCTTCGCTAAAAATGAGGCGGCAAGTGTTTGTATCTGCAGATTCCAGCAGATCTTTTCGTGCCTCAATCGCCTTCCCGATGCGCCTTCTCCACCAGCTTTCATCAATCTTATTTTCTTCTTTCCATTCCAGTAATCTTACAGCCACCCTTGATTCTGAATTAAAAAAACCATAGGCCAGGAATTGCCCTTTATAATCGTTAACCCGTACTATATCTCCATTTTCCGGCCTTCCGGATAGCTGTTCAATTGCTCCCGAAAATACCCAAGGATGAAACTGAAGCACTGCTTTTTCTTTGCCTTTACCTAAACGAACTGCATCCATATCCGGCAAATTTACTATAATCATTTCTCATGGTTAAGAAATTCCCTTTTTTATAACTTTGGCTATGGATCAAATAAGCTGGAGAGAATTTGAAAAGGTAGAACTTCGGGCAGGCACAATACTCGAAGTACTAGATTTTCCTGAAGCGAAAAAACCTGCGTATAAAATAAAAGTTGACTTTGGAGAGTTAGGAATTAAATGGAGCAGTGCACAAATTACAAAACTTTATACGAAAGAGGAGCTTATAGGAAGACAAATAATGGGTGTTGTAAATTTTCCTAACAAACAGATTGCTAATTTTATGTCAGAGTTTTTGGTAACGGGATTTGCCAATGAAGATGGCGATATTGTGCTTGCCGCAATTGACAGAAAAGTTCCTGACGGATCAAAATTACATTAGTCTGCCGATATTTTACTGACAAAAGATGCGTTATTATAATTTTACTGATGAGCCTTCTATTACTCCCGACGAGTTTTTTATGAACGAGGCACTGAAAGAAGCTCGTCTTGCTCTCCGGCAGGACGAGGTGCCCATCGGGGCAATTATTGTATGTAATAATAAGATAATAGGACGCGGACATAATTTAACAGAACGCTTAAATGATGTTACGGCTCATGCAGAAATGCAAGCTTTTACAGCAGCAGCAAATTACCTGGGAGGAAAGTATTTAAAGGATTGCACTTTATACGTTACAATGGAGCCTTGCATTATGTGTGCAGGTGCTTCTTTCTGGACACAAATTGGTCGTATAGTTTTCGGCGCTTACGATCAGCAGCGGGGATTTACACGAATAAACCAAAAAATAACTCATCCTAAAACAGAAGTGTCGGGAGGCATAAAGGAAAATGAATGCAGTATGCTGGTAAAAGAATTCTTTTTACAAAAGAGAAATAAAACTTAACGGCGGATTGAACAAATTTTTAGCCCCATGGGTTATATTTGCGATGTTATAATTGTTTAACCTTAAATTCAAATATTATGAGTTTTGTATTGCCAGCGTTACCATACGCTACCGATGCGTTAGAACCGCATATTGATAAAATGACGATGGAAATCCATCATGGAAAACATCATCAGGCTTATGTTGATAATTTAAACAAGGCTATAGCAGGAACTGATGCAGAAAATGCAAGTATTGAGGATATTATTAAAAGTGTATCAAAATATCCTGCAGCTGTTCGCAATAACGGTGGAGGCCATTATAATCATAGTTTATTTTGGGAAATCCTTTCACCTAATGGCAGTCAGCAGCCTACGGGCGAACTCGCCAATGCAATAAATGAAACTTTCGGTTCTTTAGATGAATTGAAAAAGAAAATGTCTGAAGCCGGTGCTACCCGCTTCGGTTCTGGTTGGGCATGGTTATCTGTTGGTGCAGATGGAAAACTTCAGGTATCTTCTACACCAAACCAGGATAATCCGTTAATGGATGTAGCTGAAGTGAAAGGAACTCCAATTTTAGGTATAGATGTATGGGAACATGCTTATTACCTGAAATATCAAAATAAGCGCCCTGATTATTTAGCTGCTATCTGGAATGTAATAAACTGGGATGCGGTAGCCGAGCGTTATAACAAGGCAAAATAATCAAATAGTAGATTTATTAAAGGCAGTTAATATAATATTAGCTGCCTTTTTTATTGCAGTATTTCCTCAGACCCGTTTTTTGATTGCCTTCAAGTCCGCTCATAAACTCACTTCCATAACTTTCTTTTCTTTTCGTGTTTTCATCTTATCAGGAATAATTTTCATGATTTCATTTTCTAAGGCTGCTATAGAGCTTTTCTTGACAAAATTTCTATGAGTAACTATACTTATTTCTCTTACAGGTACCGGGGATTCAAATTCTCTTACACGTTCCGATTGTTCTGACGAAAGTTCTGATAAAGATAATTCAGGCAGAATGGTAATGCCGTTATCAAGGTCAACCATTCTTTTTAAGGTTTCAATACTTCCTGTATTATATTGAAGCTGCCTTGTTTGGCTTAAACGTTTTTTCTGGCAAATGTTCATTACCTGGTTTCGCATGCAGTGTCCTTCATTCAGCAACCAGAGCTGGTCGGGATTTAAGTCTTCATTCGTAACCGTTTTCTTTTCAGAAAGCGAGCTGGAGGCAGAAATATAAGTAACAAAGCTCTCGTAAAACAGGGGCCTTTCTTTCAACGATTTATCTTCTATAGGGGTTGAAAGAATACCGCAGTCCAGCAGACCGGATTTCAGGTTTTGAATAATCTGGTCTGTTGTGTACTCCCAGATCAGTAACTGTAACCTGGGATATTTCTCTGTAAAAGCAACAATGATTTTAGGTAGTAAATAAGGAGCAACGGTAGGAATTACACCTATTTTAAGCTCTCCGGCAAGTTCGCTTTTATGGTCGCTTATTATCTCATTTAATTTTGAAGCTTCTGCCAGTATTGTTCGTGCCTGTTCGATTATATCAACACCAATCTCTGTTGGAATTACGGGCTGCTTGCTTCGGTCAAATATTTTTACTCCCAGCGTATCTTCCAGTTTCTGTATCTGCATACTTAACGTAGGCTGAGTTACAAAACATTTTTCGGCTGCGGCAATAAAACTGCGGTAGGTATCTACTGCAACAATATATTCTAATTGTACAAGAGTCATATTGATAAAATCTATTCAAAGATAAGAAGTATCAATAGCGCTTATATAATTTTGTAGTAATATTAAGGTAAAAGATTATTCGACGGTTACTGATTTTGCCAGATTCCTTGGCTGATCTACATTACAGCCCCGCATAACAGCTATGTGATAGGACAATAACTGCAAAGGGATAGTGGCGACCAAAGGTAAAAAAGCTTCATTTGTATCCGGAATTTCAATTACATGATCAGCCATTTTTTTAACTGTGGTATCTCCTTCGGTAACTATGGCGATAACATGTCCTTTTCTGGCTTTTACTTCCTGAATATTACTGATCACTTTTTCGTATGACGAGTTTTTCGTAGCAATAAATACCACGGGCATTTCTTCGTCAATTAAAGCGATTGGCCCGTGTTTCATTTCTGCTGCGGGATATCCTTCTGCATGTATATATGAAATTTCTTTTAGTTTAAGAGCGCCTTCAAGTGCTACCGGAAAACCGCTGCCACGACCAAGAAATAAACAGTTTCGGGAATCTTTATATTCTGCGGCAATTTCTTTAATGAGGCTGTTAGTTTGAAGACATTTCTCAATTAAATTTGGTATTTCTTCAAGTTCAGTTAACAGGCTTACTAATGCCGACTGCGAAATTGTGCCCCGTTGCTGCGCAATATAGAAAGCTATTAAAGTAAGAACAGTTACCTGTGCCGTGAAAGCCTTGGTGGATGCAACACCAATTTCCGGACCAGCGTGTGTATAAACGCCGGCGTGTGTGATTCGTGGAATTGAGGATCCTACAACATTACAAACTCCAAAAATGGTAGCGCCTTTTTCTTTTGCCAGTTCAATAGCAGCCATAGTATCGGCAGTTTCGCCCGATTGCGATATAGCAATAACGATATCTTTTTCAGAAATAATAGGGTTACGGTAGCGGAATTCAGAAGCATATTCTACCTCTACCGGTACTCTTGCATATTCTTCAATCAGATATTCTCCTACCAGGCCTGCATGCCAGGAAGTGCCACATGCTACAATAATGATACGATCAACGTTTTTAAATTTTTCTGCATACTCTTTCACTCCTCCCAACTGAACGATCCCTTCTTTCGGATTTATTCTTCCCCTCATGCAATCTTTTACAGAAGATGGCTGTTCGTAAATTTCTTTAAGCATGAAGTGGTCATATCCCCCTTTTTCAAGCATTTCCAGTTTGAGTTCCAGTTCATGCACGTAAGGGGTCTGAATTACGTTATCAATACTCTTGATCAGTAATTCATCACGTTTGAAATATGCAATTTCGTTGTCTTTCAGGTAAATTACATTTTTTGTGTATTCAACCAGCGGCGATGCATCCGAAGCGATGAAATATTCTTTTTCTCCAACACCGATAACCATCGGGCTCCCTTTTCTTGCGGCAATAAGTTCATCGGGTTCGTCTTTGCTCATAATCACAATTGCGTACGCCCCTATAACTTCATTTAAGGCAACGCGTACAGCTTCCCTTAATGTAAGGTTGCCCTGTTTCCGGATATCTTCTATTAGATGTACCAGTACTTCTGTGTCGGTATCACTTTTAAAAGTATGCCCTCTTGAGATAAGTTCTTCTTTTAATATGGCGTAGTTTTCAATTATTCCGTTATGGATAATGGCAAGCCTTTCATCACCGGAAGTATGGGGGTGTGAATTCCTATCGGAAGGTTCACCATGTGTTGCCCAACGGGTATGGCCCATTCCCATCGTACCATGAGTATCTTGTCCCGCTGCAAAATTTTGTAAATCGCTTACTTTACCCGCTTTTTTGTAAATGCGCAGATCCTCATCCATCAGTGCAACACCTGCACTGTCATAGCCCCGGTATTCTAGGCGCTGAAGTCCTTTAATTACAATTTCCCATGCATTTCTATGCCCGATATAGCCAACTATTCCACACATATTAAAAGAGGATTTTAATATGCGAATGTACTAAAAAAAGGGAAATGAGAAGGCTGGATTACTGGTCCAGCCTTGTATAGAATATGTTTAGCTGCATTTTTACAGCAGAACTACTGTTTGTGCCACCGCCTAATACAGTCTGCCCTGCAGTTGTACCCGAAGGATAGATATCTGTTGTACGCGGATCAAAAGAACTTCCGTTAGAAGCGTTTCTGATAAGGTCGTACCGCATGGGTGCGATGTAGGTATCATACTGCTCAAGTTTTCCGCTTAAAACTCGTTGCAGGTAAGATGTTATGTTAAATGTATATTTCTTTTTGGTTTTATCGTAGAAACCGCCAAAGCTGAAAATATCTTTATATGATTTATCACCAAAACCATTTAATTGTCCAGCATCATTGTCAGGTGCTTCCTGACGCTGACCTGCAATATCAGTATGATAAAGTGTTAATCGCTTAGCCGGGGAAAGCAGTGTCTGCGAACTTTCATCAGGATACAAAACCAGTTCTGCCTTATTTATAACTATTTTTCCCAGCTTTTTAAGCTCATTCAGGTCTGGAAATTTAATCTTCGTCCGAACTCCACCCAAGGCCTGTACATATACCCGTGATGGGTTCGGAATGTTGGTTGTCAACTGTTCCTGTACTGGCGTTCCTGTATAATCGTGCTGCATGCTGGCAGCAACCGCAACGCCGCTATTGGTAGATGCCAAAGGGAAAACGGTGAAATTTCTAACTGTATCGTTTTTATAGTACAGCTCAAGTTTTATACTATCTGATACAAAAAATACAGTACCCCCTGCACCTCCTATTTTACTTTGATCGATTGTTAGGTACAAGCCTTTTAAAAAGCTTTGAAATTTAGTACTGCTGGACAAATTGGTTGTTCCGGCATTGAAAAACTTCGCATTAATAAACTCACTTTTTAATGGAATCCGTAGGTGTGGAAGAACTTTTACCACTGTATCTGCTTTTCCCTTAACAAAACGTGAAATCCTTACAGAATCTTTTATCGCAAAGTGTTTCACTGTTTTTGTTCCAACTACTGCAGGATTAAAATCCCACGATTTGGTATTGTAATAATTGGAAGTGGTATTAAAGGCTTCGTTTAACTGATGCACATTAATAGTATAATTGGAATTTACAGAATCTCCGTAAAATTCGTTTCCGTAATTCATTACCAGAACGGCAGAATCTAATTGGGGGTTAGTGCCAAAACGCACTTTTGAACTGTCGGTTGGAAGCGTTAGTGATAGCGCTAAATTTGAAACTGTTGTTCCGAATACCGGATCTTTTGAATAACCCAAAGGAGATTGCTTGAGTGCGCTGGTAATTAAAGTATCTTCTTTTACTGTAGTTGCAGTAACAGTTAAAGATGAATCTAAGGTTCCCAGAACCTGCTGGTCGGGACTGATATCTAAACCAATTTTATCGGGATTCTGGCAGCTGCTCAAAATAAAAAGACTTATCAACAGAGTTAATAAGTCCAGTTTGGTATATTTCATATTATCTTTTCCTTATTAAGCCAAAGAAATTGTTTCCTCGTTTGCTATTTCTTCGTAAAGGTTGTAATAATTTTCGAAATCTGAAGTGGATTCGTACTCCAGAACAGGTTTTTGACTGTTTTTAACAAAATTTAACACTTCTTCATTGATGACCTCGCTACCGAGCACAATACCATCTGAATAAGTAATTGCTCCTGTATGCAATGCATTGCAGGTACTTTCTTTATAAGGTGCGGTATGTTCGGCATTCATTCCGTTCATTACAGCTTTTCTTGCAAATTCAGGATTCAGATTTTCTGTAAAGCAATTGGAATAGATCGAATAAATTACTTTAGCATTTTTAAAAGTAGGATCGTCGCTGTAGCAGGTTTTTAAATATGCGGGTACCAGGGCACTCATCCAGCCATGACAATGTACAATGTCAGGAGACCAGCCTAATTTTTTAACGGTTTCTAAAGCTCCCTTGCAGAAAAAGATGGTTCTCTCATCGTTATCTTCATAGAACTTGTTATTATTGTCGCGGAAAACATGTTTACGCTGAAAATATTCTTCGTTGTCAAGGAAATAAACCTGCATACGTGCAGAGGGAATAGAAGCAACCTTGATAATTAAAGGATTATCATTTTCGTCGATTATAATGTTCATCCCTGAAAGTCGAATAACTTCATGCAAACGGTTACGGCGTTCGTTAATGTTTCCAAAACGCGGCATCAGGATTCGGATTTCAAATCCCTTGTCTTGCATTGCTTGAGGAAGTTTTCGGGTTATTTCAGAAATTTTTGTTAACTCGAGGAACGGCGACATCTCGTGTGTAATAAACAATAACTTCGTTTTTGCCATCTCCAATACTTGTTTATTTATTATTTAAGAAAAGAAAATTCGGAATGCAAATATAAGCAATATATTATGATTTGGCAATGAATTATGCAAGTCTCTTTGGTATTTCTTTATAAATACCCATTTTTGCGCCCTAATTTAATGCCATTGAAAACTTTTACAACCCGTAAAGATTTATCTGACTTTTTGCTTACTCAAAAGGCAGCAGGTAAAGTTTTGGGTTTGGTTCCTACAATGGGGGCGCTGCATGCCGGCCATGTATCTCTTATAAACATTGCCCGGGAAAACAGCGATGTGGTAATCTGTAGTATTTTTGTTAATCCCACTCAGTTTAATGATCCTGCCGATCTGGAAAGATATCCCCGGCCTGTAAATGATGATATTGCAAAGCTGGAAGAAGCCGGGTGTGATGTGTTGTTTTTACCCCCTGTGGAGGAAATGTATAAGCAAGATGAACAATGGCATCTGGAATTGGGCGAAGTGGAAAATATACTGGAGGGTAAATTCAGGCCTGGCCATTACCAGGGAGTAACTCAGATTGTGAGCAAACTGTTCGACATTATTAAACCTGATATTGCTTTCTTTGGCCAGAAAGACTTTCAGCAATTTAAAATCATCAGCAGGATGACCGTACTTTTAAAGTTCCCTGTCAAGTTGGTGATGTGCCCCATTGTAAGAGAAGAAAGCGGACTGGCTTTAAGTTCAAGGAATATTCACTTATCAGATAAAGAACATCAACAGGCTCTAGCTTTATCTAAAGCCCTCCAAATAACCAAAAACAACTTTACTGAAAAGCCGTTAGAAGCGCTTAAAGCTGATGCAATTGAATTTTTAAATTCAAGCGAGGGTGTAGAGCTGGAATATTTTGAAATTTGTAATGCCGATGATCTTCAACCCGTCCATTCAAAAAATGTACAACATATTGTAGCACTTGTGGCAGCATATGTCGGTAAGACAAGGCTGATTGATAATCTCATCCTGAAGTAAATTTGCTTTACCTGGCGAACCGTATGAAAAAGCGAATAAAAAGTTTTACTTAATTTTGCAGCATGATCATAGAGATTCTTAAATCAAAGATTCATCGTGCAAAAGTAACGCAGGCTGAGCTGAATTATGTGGGAAGTATCACTATTGATGAAGAATTGATAGAAGCTGCTAACATTATTCCTAACGAAAAAGTTCAGGTAGTAAATAATAACAACGGTGCACGCTTTGAAACATACGTAATAAAAGGCGAACGCGGATCAGGAACCATTTGTTTGAATGGCTCTTGTGCACGACTTGCGCAGGTCGGAGATATATTGATCATCATGTCATACATGCACATAGAGTTTGAAGAAGCAAAAAAATATAACCCCCTTTTGGTTTTCCCTGACGATAATAACAAGCTGATAAAATAACTTTACTTTCCCGTCTAATAACTTAATTTTGTCCGTAATTAAAACTTATGGATAACATACAGATCATCGAAAGAAAGATTTTAACTCCCGAAAATCTCCTTCCAATCCTTCACGTATGGCGTTTTCTGGGGCAAAAAATAGTCTTTACCAACGGATGTTTTGATCTGTTGCACCGTGGCCACATTGATTACCTTGCAAAAGCTGCGGATTTAGGCACCAAACTGGTTATCGGACTTAATTCGGATGCCTCTACCTCTGCATTAAAAGGCCCGGGGCGCCCTATCCTTGATGAGACTTCCCGTGCTCATATTCTTGCTTCTTTATTTTTTGTTGATGCTGTAGTCTTATTCGATGAGCCAACTCCACTTGAACTGATACGCTATGTCAATCCTGATGTGCTTGTGAAAGGAGCGGATTATACGATTGACAAAATTGTAGGGGCAGATTTAGTTCTTGCAAACGGCGGAGAAGTAAAAACACTAACGTATTTGGAGGGTTATTCTACTACAGCTATTGAAAAAAAGATAAAGAGCAGCTGAAATTATAACCACTCGTGATGGATTTCCGGTTTACCGAAGAACAGCTAATGATACGCAGAGCTGCAAGAGATTTTGCACAAAACGTATTGAAACCAGGAGTAATTGAGCGGGACGAACATCAGCAATTTCCAGTAGAAGAAGTAAAAAAACTCGGAGAATTAGGTTTTTTAGGGATGATGGTTTCACCCGAGTACAACGGCTCGGGCATGGATACTACTTCGTATGTGCTGGCAATGGAAGAATTTTCTAAAATTGATGCATCCGCTTCGGTAGTAGTTTCGGTAAATAATTCGCTTATTTGTTATGGCTTGGAAAAGTTTGGTACCGAGGAGCAGAAGCAAAAATTTTTAAAGCCAGTAGCTGGGGGTGAAAAGTTAGGCGCTTTCTGCTTATCTGAACCCGATGCAGGATCAGATGCAACTTCCCAGCACACCACTGCTGTTGATATGGGCAATCATTATCTCGTTAACGGAACAAAGAACTGGATAACAAACGGAAATTCTGCCTCTGTTTATTTGGTTACAGCGCAGACTCATCCTGAAGCCGGACATAAAGGAATAAATGCCCTTATCGTCGAGAAGGGGATGGTCGGTTTTACGGTAGGAAAAAAGGAAAATAAACTTGGAATCCGGGGATCCGATACTCATTCGTTAATGTTTAACGATGTAAAAGTTCCAAAAGAAAATCGTATCGGCGAAGAAGGTTTTGGATTTAAATTTGCAATGGAAGTATTGGAAGCGGGGCGCATCGGGATCGCTGCTCAGGCATTGGGGATAGCTTCCGGGGCATACGAACTTGCGGTAAATTATTCAAAAGAACGTAAAACTTTTGGTAAGCCGATAGCCGAGCATCAGGCGGTGCAATTTAAGCTGGCAGAAATGGCTACAGATATTGATGCAGCCCGGCTTTTGTGTTTGCGGGCAGCCTGGTTAAAAGATCAGGGAGCAGATTATGCTAAAGAAGCATCAATGGCTAAACTATTTGCTTCAGAAGTTGCCATGAAAACCGCATCTGAAGCAGTACAAATACACGGCGGATACGGATATGTAAAGGAATACCATGTAGAGCGATTGCTTCGTGATGCAAAAATCACACAGATCTACGAGGGTACTTCCGAAATACAAAAAATTGTTATAGCCCGCGAACTATTAAAATCACAGTTATGAGGAATATTTTTATCTGCGCTTTATTCTGCTTTTCATTAGGAATGCTGTTAAACTCTTGCAAAAAAAACGAGCATCAGTTAAAGGAAGGGGTTTGGCGAGCCACTCTAAAAACGCAGTCGGGAGCAGAAATTCCTTTCAATTTTACTGTTTCAGATACCAACGGTAAAAAATCTGTATATATCTTAAACGGGAAAGATAAGTTCAGGGTTGATGAAGTTGAAGTTAAAGACGATTCGGTTTTTATTCAATTGCCTTTGTTTGATTCCGAAATACGGGCCTCACTGGGTAATACATTAAACGGAAAATGGATAAAACATCTTGCAACCAGAAATTCTGAAATGGATTTTTCTGCCGAGCACGACGTTTCCTGGCGCTTTTTTAAAACAAACACTAAGCCTGAATATCGGGTAGCGGGAAGGTGGTCGGCTACTTTTATTGGTAATGAAGGGAAAGACACGACGGTAGCAGTTGCAGAGTTTCAGCAGGATGGAGCGAATGTAACCGGAACTTTCTTAACCACAACCGGCGATTATCGTTTCCTGGAAGGCACAATTTCCGACGGTAAACTTTTTCTATCAACATTCGATGGAGGAAACGCGTATTTATTTACAGCTGACATTGAAAATGAAAATACCATTGTTAACGGAAAGTTTTATGCCGGCTACTCTTCTATTAAAGACTGGACTGCTCATAAAGATGATAAGGCTATTCTTCCGGATGCATATTCTCTAACCACTCTAAAACCGGGATATAAAACAATTAATTTTACTTTTCCTGATATGGAAGGGAAGAAAGTCTCTCTTTCTGATCCTAAATTTAAGGACAAGGTGGTTATTGTTCAGTTTTTGGGTTCCTGGTGTCCCAACTGCATGGACGAAACCGCTTATCTGGCCCCTCTATATAAAAAGTATAAGAATAAAGACCTTGAAATTGTAGGCCTTGCCTATGAACGTACTGCCGATTTTAACCGCTCTAAAAAAACGTTAAGCCGCTTGAAAGACAGGTTTGATGTGGATTACGATTTTCTTATTACCGGATACACCAATAATTCTGAAGAAGTATTAAAAAGTATTCCGGCATTAAATGATTTTAAAGCTTTTCCCACAACAATTGTAATTGATAGAAAAGGAGTGGTTCAAAAAATACATACTGGCTTTAGTGGTCCCGGAACAGGTGAACATTATAAACAGTTTACAGAAGAATTTGAAAAATTAATTGACAGCCTACTAGCTGAGAAATAAATATGAAGTTAAGATTGATAGCATGCTATTCTGTTGTGATAGCATTTTTGTTAGGGTCTTGTTCCACTAAAAAAGTGTTACTTGATCCTGTAACTGTTACGGGCAACGCTAATTCTGATACTTATCGGGGCAGTTATACAAAAACTACTGATATTGTGCATACCCGGCTCGATCTTAATTTTAACTGGGACAGTGCTTTTGTAATAGGTAAAGCCTATATAACTGCTAAACCTTATTTCTATGCGTTAGATAAAGTAACACTGAATGCGAGAGGCTTTAAAATAAATAGTGTAGAACTGATTCAAAATGAGGAGAATATACCGTTAAAATATACCTATGATGGTAATCTTTTAACTATCCAGCTCAATAAAACCTATTTACGCAATCAAAAATTCGGTCTTTTTATTGATTATGTGGCCATGCCGTACAAACTGCAGGTTGGCCGTGATATAGCTTCCGAGGAGTATCGGGGCATTTACTTTATAAATCGCGATGGAAAAGATAAAGATAAGCCGCGTCAGATCTGGACACAAGGTGAAACTGAATATAATTCAAGCTGGTTTCCTACAATTAACGGGCCTCAGGAAAAAATGACGCAGGAAATAAGCATCACGGTTCCCAAAAAATTAGCCACTCTTTCAAACGGTGCCCTCGATTTTTCAAGTGATAACGGCGATGGCACCCGTACCGATACCTGGCGGCAGGAGCTTCCTCATTCTACTTATTTAACTATGATTGCCGCAGGCGACTTTGTGGTAACAAAAGACAAATGGAGAGATAAAGAGGTAAATTATTATATGGAGCCTGCTTTTGCTAAAAACGCGAAACTTATATTCGGCAAAACGCCGGAGATGATCGAGTTTTTTTCAAAAAAGCTGGGCATTGATTTTCCATGGGATAAATATTCGCAGATTGTAGTACGTGATTTTCCCGGTGGTGCCATGGAAAATACATCAGCAACGGTTTTCTTCGAAGGGATGAACATGACCGAAGGCGAATACCTCGATAATAATCATGAAGATATTATTTCACATGAGTTATTCCACCACTGGTTTGGCGATATGGTTACCTGTGAATCCTGGGCTAATCTTCCGCTGAACGAATCTTTTGCTACTTATGGTGAATATTTATGGAACGAATACAAATATGGCAGAGATTACGCCGATTATTATCTGATGCTGGATAAACAGGCTTATTTCAAAAATCCGGGTAAAAAGGATGAAAATGTTATCCGATATAATTATGCGGATAAGGAGCAGATGTTTGATGTTGTATCGTATCAGAAAGGTGGCCAGATTCTTCATATGCTGCGCAAAACAGTGGGCGATGACGCCTTTTTCCAGGCATTAAAACTTTATCTTACACGTAACGCGTACAAAACAGCAGAAATAAATGATCTTCGCCTGGCCTTTGAGGAAGTGACAGGACAGGATTTAAACTGGTTTTTTAATGAATGGTTCCTTAGTTCAGGAAATCCTGTTTTAAATATACAAACCAGTTATAATGCCAATGCGAAAGAGGTGATGGTAATAATTCAGCAAAAACAGGATTTATCAAAAACCCCTTTATATCGTATCCCACTTGCAATAGATATTTACCGGGATGGAAAAACAGAGCGCAAAGAAGTGGTTTTGAAACAGCAGGAGCAACGTTTTACCTTCGAGGCAGAAACAGAACCTTCTTTAATAAATGTAGATGCAGAGAAATATGTATTAGCCGAAAAGAATGAGCAGAAGCCGTTAAAACAGTACATTTATCAATATCAGCATGCTCCTTTATTTATGGACAGGTTTGAAGCGATCGGTAAAATCATTTCAGATAAAGACCAGAAATTTACGCATCCGGTAATGATCACTGCTTTGGAAGATAAAAGTGCGGCAATCCGGCAAATAGCACTCAGCTTTGTATCAAGTTTAAATGAAACTGAAAAAAACAGTATCTATAACACAGTTAAAAACCTTGCATTAAAAGATCCTGATTCGCACGTCCGGGCAAAAGCGGTAGAAGTTCTTAAAAAGTCTTTTGAAGATCAGAAGGTAAAAGAAATCTTTCGCAAAACGTTGATCGATAAATCACCGGCTGTTAAAAAGGCCACTGAAGGAACAGCGAAAACAGACTAATCTTTTTCCCTATCCAATCCTCCAAATACCATTTTTATTATCGCCAGAACGATAGCAAACAGCAAGGCTGAAAAAAAGCCGCTGGTATTAAAACTCGTCATCAGTTTATCTACCAGTAATACCATTAAAACGGTAATGATAAATGACATCAGGCCTAGTGTTAATATGTTTATCGGGAAAGTAAGGATACGAAGAATAGTGCCTATAATGGCATTTGCCAGTGCAATAAGGATCCCGGCAATAATGGCGCTGCCAAAACCAGTTACTTCAACACCCGGGATTAGAAATGCGGCAACAGATACCGCAATACCCATTAATAAAATTTCAATTAATAGCCTCATGGTTCGTTTTTAAAACAAGTATGTTAAAAATGCTTAATTTCAGATAATTGTTTGAAAGTTAAGTGATAAGAATATAAAAAAATAAAAATCATTGGAATCATGTTTTTTCTAACAAAAAATATTTACTTATATTTGCATTGATCTGAAAAGAGGGGACATTGTCCCCTCTTTTCTTTTATCAGTGTTTTATGAATATAGAGAAACGTGTAGAAGAGTTGGTGAATCAAAAGATTTCTGATAAACCGGAACTTTTTTTAGTGGATGTAAAAATGCATCCTAACGGAAAATTAATTATTTTGGTAGATGGGGATAAGGGGCTGGATATTTCAGATTGTGTAGCCATAAGCAGGCATGTAGGTTTTCATCTGGAAGAAGAAAATGCAATAGATCATCCTTATAACCTGGAAGTTTCTTCGCCGGGTATTGATACGCCTTTAAAATTGAAAAGGCAATATCAAAAAAATACCGGCCGTAATTTAAGCGTTAAACAAGCGGATGGCAGCAAAAGAGAAGGAAAGCTGATTAGCGTTACAGACGAAGGAATTACGATTGAAGAGAAAAAACAAGAAAAAGGCAAAAAAACGCAGCAGGTTGAAAATTTTATCCCTTTTGAAAATATAACAGAAACAAAGGTTTTAATTTCATTTAAATAAAAATGAGCAATATAAATTTAATCGATTCATTCCAGGAGTTTAAAGACTTCAAGAATATTGACAGGCCTACGGTAATCAGTGTGTTGGAAGAAGTGTTCCGCAGCATGATTCGAAAAAAATATGGCACAGACGAAAATTGTGACGTGATAGTAAACCCGGATAACGGGGATTTGGAGATATGGAGAACACGTACTGTGATGGAAGACGGATTTTCTGAAGATGACGATTTGGAAATTGAACTGGCAGAGGCTCATCAAACAGATCCGGATTTAGAGGTTGGAGATGAATTTATTGAGCAGATCACGCTCGAAAGTTTTGGACGTCGTGCTATTCTGGCTGCACGCCAAACCCTTGTTTCTAAAATTTTAGAGCTCGAAAAAGACGAAATTTTCCGTAAGTACAAAGATCGCGTAGGCGAAATTGTAACAGGCGAAGTTTACCAGGTTTGGAAAAAAGAAACGCTGGTTCTGGATGATGAAGGAAATGAACTTATTTTGCCTAAAACAGAGCAAATTCCTGCCGATTACTTCAAAAAAGGTGATTCTGTTCGTGCCGTTATCCTGAAAGTGGATATGGTAAACAGCAATCCTAAGATCATTATTTCACGTACCGCTCCGGAATTTTTACAACGTTTATTTGAAATGGAAGTTCCTGAGATATTTGATGGGCTGATAACCATAAAAAAGATCGTCAGAGAACCGGGAGAGCGTGCTAAAGTTGCAGTAGAATCATACGATGACCGCATCGATCCCGTTGGAGCTTGTGTGGGTATGAAAGGTTCGCGTATTCATGGAATAGTGAGAGAGCTGAAAAACGAAAATATCGATGTTATCAACTTTACAAATAATATTTCGTTATATATTCAACGGGCTTTAAGTCCTGCAAGAATCAATACCATTAAACTGGATGATGAGGATAAAAGAGCAGCAGTTTATTTAAAACCGGATCAGGTTTCTTTAGCTATCGGCCGCGGGGGGCATAACATTAAATTGGCCGGGAAGTTAACCGGGTATGAGATTGATGTTTACCGGGAATCTGATGAAGACGATGAGGATGTGGATTTAGAAGAATTCTCAGACGAAATTGATGGCTGGATTATTGATGAGTTT
Source organism: Rubrilithobacter danxiaensis (assembly GCF_047272945.1). NCBI lineage: Bacteria > Pseudomonadati > Bacteroidota > Sphingobacteriia > Sphingobacteriales > Sphingobacteriaceae > Rubrilithobacter > Rubrilithobacter danxiaensis. The sequence continues at coordinate 75,362 of NZ_JBKOPS010000009.1, read as the reverse complement.
AAAAGAATCGGTCTGGATACCGCTAAGTCGATTTTAGCATTATCTACCGATGAGCTTGTAAAACGGACAGATCTGGAAGAAAGCACCATCAAAGAAGTAATAAACATTTTAAAAGCTGAATTTGAATAAAATGAAATATAGTTGTTCAAATAGCGATATTAATTAACAATATAAAAAGCGTACTTTTGCGTAAAATACGAGGATAATTTATTAGATGTCAGAAGGAAAAAGCATAAATTTATTAAAAGCTGCAAAAGAACTTAATATAGGTTTGTCTACCGCTGTTGAGTTTTTAGGAAAGAAAGGGTATAAGGTTGATCCGAAGCCTACCACTAAACTTAACGAAGAGATGTATGGAGTTCTTTTGAAGGAATATCAGGGAGATAAAATCGTTAAGGAAGAGGCCAAACAAATAGTTATTGGCAAAATCCGTCGTGACGATATTCCTCCTTCTACTCCTGAAAAGCAAGAAACAAAAACGCCTAAAGATTTTGAGCAGGAAGAGATCCTGATTAAAAACGCTGGCCATTTTGCTCCTTCCGCAACAAACGAGAAACCTAAACAGGAACCTGTTAAAGAAGAGCCGGCTAAAGAAGACAAGCCGGACGAGGGTACATTGCCTGGGGTAAAAGTAGTTGGTAAAATAGATCTTGACAACCTGAACTCACGCAATCGTCCTGAAAAGAAAGAAGAAAAACAACCCATAGCTGAAGAAGAAAAAGCACCGGAAGCTCCTTCAGTACCTGTGCGTGAAGAAGCTAAAGAGGCCGAGCCTGTTAAAACGGTAGCTGAAGAAAAAGCACCGGCAGCTGAAGATAAGAAAGAAGAGCCGGTTTCTGCAACTTCCAGTGAACCTGCAGTTACAGCACCCTCTGCAGAAGAGTCTAATCCGGATGAAGAAGTTATCAGAGCCCGTGCACAACGTTTGAGCGGTCCCAACGTAGTTGGTAAAATTACCCTTCCCGTTCAGCATAACCGCCGTAAAGATCAGCCAGTGGCGTCGTCATCTAACGTTGCCAATAACGATCATAAACGGAAGAGGAAACGTAAAGAAGGTGGAAATGCTCCGGGACAGCAGCAAGGCCAGCAACAACCAAATGCAGGTCAGCCACGGCATGGCCAGCAAGGCCAGCATGGTAATCGTCCGGGAGGAGGCTACCAGGGAAATCGGCCTCATGGACAAGGCAATGCTCAGGGTGGAAGGCCCGATTTCAGAAACAGAACTCGTACACCGGAAGCTCCGAAGGCAGAACCTACTGATAAAGAAATACAAGATCAGATTAAAGCTACTCTGGCACGTTTAAGCGGTGCGGGTAAATCTGGTAAATTTGCTCAACGGGCAAAATTACGTCGCCAGAAGAGGGATGATGTAGCTCAAAACGCTGAAGAAGCCGCATTGGAACGTGAATTGCAGGCAAAAACACTTCGAGTTACGGAGTTTGTAACTGCTAATGAACTGGCGAGCTTGTTAGACGTTTCTGTTACTCAAATTATATCTACCTGCATGAGCTTAGGTATGTTCGTATCTATAAATCAACGGTTAGATGCGGAAACGCTTACTATAGTAGCAGATGAGTTTGGCTATAATGTGGAGTTCGTAAAACCGGATGATGAAGAAATATCATTGGAAGAGGAAGACGATCCGGATTCACTTCTGCCGCGGGCACCGATTGTAACCGTGATGGGACACGTGGATCATGGTAAAACCTCTTTACTGGACTTTGTCCGTAAAACGAACGTAATTGCAGGAGAAGCCGGGGGGATTACCCAGCACATTGGTGCATACGAAGTACAGCTGGAGAATGGTCGTAAAATGACTTTTCTTGATACTCCGGGTCACGAAGCCTTTACTGCTATGCGTGCACGTGGTGCACAGGTTACCGATATTGCAATTATTGTAATTGCTGCTGATGACAGCGTGATGCCACAAACAAGGGAAGCAATAAATCATGCCCAGGCAGCAGGAGTTCCGATAGTATTTGCCTTCAGTAAAGTGGATAAACCCGGTGCTAATGCCGATAAGATAAGGGAACAACTGGCAACGATGAATATCCTGGTTGAAGATTGGGGGGGTAAGTATCAGTGTCAGGAAATTTCTGCAAAAACCGGATTGAATGTTGATCTGTTGCTGGAAAAAGTACTGCTGGAAGCTGATCTTCTCGAGCTTAAGGCAAATCCGAATAAACGTGCTGTTGGTACGGTTATAGAAGCTGCCCTTGACAAAGGCCGTGGTATTGTAACAACGGTTTTGATTCAGAGTGGTACGCTTCGTGTAGGGGATCCTATCCTTGCAGGAAGTTACAGCGGAAGGGTAAAAGCCTTACACAACGAACGTGGTCAGAAAGTAGATAAAGCCGGTCCAAGTACGCCGGTGCAGGTATTAGGTATGCAGGGAGCGCCAACTGCCGGAGATAAGTTTAATGTGATGGAAAGTGAAGTGGAAGCACGTGAAATTGCCAATAAACGTTTGCAGTTACAACGTGAACAGGGACTTCGTACTCAAAAACACATTACACTCGATGAGATTGGCCGCCGTTTAGCAATAGGTAACTTTAAAGAGCTTAATGTTATTGTTAAAGGTGACGTGGATGGTTCAATCGAAGCACTTTCTGATTCCTTATTAAAATTATCAACTGAAGAAATCCAGGTAAATATTATACATAAATCAGTTGGCCAGATTTCCGAATCAGACGTATTGCTGGCAACTGCTTCCGATGCAATCATTATCGGATTCCAGGTTCGTCCGTCTCAGGGTGCACGTAAGCTGGCAGAGCAGGAACAAATTGATATTCGTCTGTACTCTATTATTTACGATGCTATAAATGAGCTGAAAGCAGCGATGGAAGGTATGCTTGCTCCTGAATATGAGGAGAAGATTACTTCGAATGTGGAAATCAGGGAAGTATTTAAAATAAGCAAAGTTGGTACCATAGCAGGATGTATGGTTCTGGAAGGAAAAATTAACCGGAACAGTAAGATTCGGATAATTCGTGACGGAGTTGTGGTTTATACAGGTGAACTTGCCTCCTTAAAACGTTATAAAGATGATGTGAAGGAGGTAGCAACCGGATATGAGTGCGGTTTAAATATTCACAACTTTAACGATATTAAAGTTGGCGATATTGTTGAATCCTACGAACAGGTAGAAGTAAAACGTAAACTTTAAAGAGTTTTTGTTTGATAAATAAAAAGAGAAATGCAGAACTCATAGTTCTGCATTTCTCTTTTTACTAACGCTTATAATCCACTTAGCACTTTTGTTATGCTCAAATCATCTGAAAGTTCCTTACGTGATTTAACAAGTGCCGAGCCGATTACCTGGTGCATGTCGTAATAACGGTATTCTGCCAGGCGGCCGCCGAAAATTACATTAGGTTCTAAAGATGCCAGTTCCTGATATTTTTTAAGAACAGACATATTTTTTTCATCATTAACAGGATAATATGGCTCTACACCACGGGCTCCGGTTACCGGATACTCTCTGGTAATAACTGTTTTTGGCTGGTTCCCGAATTCGAAATGCTTGTGCTCTATTATTCTGGTAAACGGAGTTTCTGCATCGTTGTAATTTACTACAGCGTTTCCCTGATAGTTCGGAGTATCTACTACTTCATCTTCAAAACGAAGGCTCCGGTACTCAAGCTCCCCGAATTTAAAATCAAAATACTCGTCGATTTTACCGGTAAAAACAATCTTTTCGGCCAGTAATTTTAATTCATTTCGGTCTTTAAAAAAGTCAACATTTATCCTGGTGTCAATCCCGTTTAATAAGCCGTTGATTATTTTATTATAACCGCCTACAGGGATTCCCTGGTATTTATCATTGAAATAGTTATTGTCAAACGTAAACCTTACCGGCAATCGTTTAATTATAAAAGGCGGAAGTTCTGTAGCCTTTCTTCCCCATTGCTTTTCGGTATAATGTTTTATCAGTTTTTCATAAATATCGGTTCCAACAAGCAGAAGAGCTTGCTCTTCCAGGTTTTTAGGCTCCTTAATATTTAAGCCGGCAATTTGCTCGGCAATTTTTGCTTTTGCCTCTTCAGGCGTCTTCGTGCCCCATAGCTGATAAAAAGTATTCATGTTAAAGGGCAGATTATAAAGTTGCCCGTAATAATTAGCAATAGGTGAATTGGTGTACCTGTTAAATTCCGCAAACTGATTTACATAATCCCAGATCTCTTTATCGTTGGTGTGAAAAATATGAGCTCCGTAAGCATGAACGTTAATACCTTCAATTTCTTTACAATAAACATTACCGCCAGCATGGCTTCGCTTATCTATAACAAGACATTTTTTTCCTGCCTTTTTAGCTTCATGTGCAAAAACGGCTCCGAATAAACCGGAGCCGACAATAAGGTAATCATAAGTAGATGAGTTCATATAATATCTTTCCTGTCGTATTTATTGATAGTGCTATTCGTATTTCGAGTTTTATTAAAACCAGTAAAGAGACCGCGTTTTTGGAAACCGTGGATAAGGTCAAATTGTTTTAATATGCGGAAGAATCGCAATCTTTATTTTGGTAAAGAAAGCAGGAGTAGAAAGTTTATACAGAGAAAGAGACTGATTTGTTAGCTTTCAAAAGTTTGCATATCTATCAGGCGTTTATAGAGACCATTCTTTTGAACTAAGAATTGGTGAGTTCCCTGTTCAGCAATTTTCCCCGCATCTAAAACGATGATGTTATCTGCATTTTGAATGGTACTAAGGCGATGCGCAATTACAAAAGTTGTACGGTTCTTCATTAAATTGTTTAATGCTTCCTGTACCAGCTTTTCCGATTCCGTATCGAGAGCCGATGTCGCTTCATCCAAAAGCATAATAGGCGGATTGTTTAAAACAGCCCTGGCAATATTTAAACGTTGTTTTTGTCCACCGGAAAGCTTCAATCCACGATCGCCGATGTTAGTGTAGTATTGATTTTCTGTTTTAAGGATGAACTCATGGGCATTGGCAATTTTTGCAGCCGTTTCAACCTCTTCGATAGTTGCTCCGGGTTTTCCGAAAGCGATGTTATTAAAAATGGTATCGTTAAATAAAATAGACTCCTGGTTTACAATTCCCATCTGTTCGCGTAAGGAATTTAAGGATATTTGACGAATGTCACGGCCATCTAATAAGATTTTTCCCGACTGAGGGTCCATAAAACGTGGAATAAGATCCATTAAAGTAGATTTTCCTCCACCGGAAGGTCCTACCAGCGCAATGGTTTTTCCTTTCGGAACAGTAAGTGAAATATTGTCTAAAATAACTTTATCGCCATACGAAAAGGTAACATTTTCAAATCGGATCGATTCGTTAAAGCCTTTAACATCAATTGCATCTGCCGCGTCTGTAATAGCAGGTTTAATATCGATCAGGTCAAGAACTCTTTCTCCGGCTGCAATGCCTGAATGTATATTACTAAAGGAATCGGTTATTGCTTTTGCAGGGCGCATTATCTGCGAAAAAATGGCGATGTAGGTAATAAACTCTGACGGACTCAGCTCGGAAGTTTTGTTCAGGATAAGGTATCCGCCATAAAGTACAATTCCGGCAACCATGCTGACACTCAAAAATTCAGACACCGGAGATGCCAGCTGTTGCTTTCTTGCCATTGATTTAATCAGGCCCGTGTAATGCCGGTTCTCCTGGTTAAATTTATCTTTAACTAATTCAGAAGCGTTAAATGCTTTGATCACTTTAATGCCCGAAAGTGCTTCGTCAAGATAGCTTACCATTAAGCCGAAAGACTGCTGAGAACTTATAGCCTGCTGCTTTAAACGTTTAACAATTCGGCCTATAATAAATCCCGCTAAGGGTATAATTAAAAGCGAATACAGGGTTAATTTAGTTGAAATGGAGAAAAGGACGATCAGGTAGGCTATTATTTGTAACGGTTCCTTAAAAAGTACCTGCAGTGTACTTGTTACTGAGAACTGTACTACCTGTACGTCTGATGCTATTTTCGAAATAATATCGCCTTTACGTTCATTACTGAAATAGCCGGTATGAAGTTCCATTACATTGTTAAATACCGATTTCCGTAAGTTTAGCAATGTGTGTGCACGTAAATTTTCCATTATCCGCTGTGAGAAATAGCGGAAGAGATTGGCCAGGAAAACAGAAATTACGATCATGAGACATACAAATTTCAGTGCTTCCCATGTGCCATAATTGGTAATAAAATAATGCACGTAATAATTGAACGTATCCATTATATTCAAACTTGAACCAGAAGCCGGGTCTGCAGAAACTTTATCTTTTACAAAAAGGGTATCTAAAAGCGGCGCAAGAAGAGCAAGATTGAGGGTGTTGAATATAATTGCTAAAACAGTGGAAATAATATAGGGTATTGCAAACTTTTCAATTGGCTTGGCAAAAGAAAGAAGTCGGAAATAGATTTTCATTGTTAAAATTGTTTGCAAAGGTACTCATTTTAAAAGGAGTAAATGAGACTCGAATTACCCATAAAAATGTATTTTAAGCCTTTATAGTAATTATGAAAAGTAAAATTACAGGAAGAGAAACGCAATATCTTTTTACTGCTAAAATATTGAACAAATACGAAGTTAAATATTATCAATGTAAAGAAACAGGATTTATACAAACTGAAGAGCCTTTTTGGCTTCCGGAAGCTTATTCAAAACCTATTACAGAAACTGATCTTGGATTAATCTACAGAAATATCATCTTATCAAAAAAGGTTGCAAAACTTATATTCACATGCTTAAATCACACAGGAACGTTCTTGGATTTTGGAGGGGGATATGGATTATTTACACGTTTAATGCGAGACAAAGGATATAATTTTTATACTACGGATAAGTATTGTGAAAATATTTTTGCAGAAGAATTTGATTTAAATAAAAATCACAATTTGAAATTTGAGGCAGTAACTGCTTTTGAAGTGTTGGAGCATTTGGATGACCCATTAAGAGATTTAAGAGATTTATTTAAATACAGTTCTAATCTTATATTTTCGACAGAAATACAACCAGAAAATTTAAAAACAGCTGAAGACTGGTGGTATTTTGCACCAGAAATTGGACAGCATATTTCCTTTTACAGTATTAAATCTTTAAGACATCTCGGAAGAAGACTAAATAAAGAATTTTATACAGACGGAAGTTCTTTACATATGTTTACTGAAAAAAAATTAATTGGCGACCCTTTTAAGTCAATAAAAGATCCCTGGTATATCAGAAAAATAAGAAAGTACATAGTAAGGTATGATCAGACCAAAACAGGGAACAAGGAAAGCTTACTTAAAAAGGATTACGAATCAATAAGAGACAAGTTGAAGCTTTAATTTATAAAGCAAGTTTTTCCTTTATTGCTTTCCATACTTTTTCAACTGAAATGTTTGTAATACAAGGAAAAGGATCTTGCTCTTTATGATTAATTCTACAATTCCAGTTGCATTCAAAACATTCCATAATTTCGTAAACATAAGCTACTTTTGTAGTTATATTAGCAGGATAAGGTGCAAAACGATAGAAATGGCCTCCTCCTAAAATACAAACACAGTCAACATTGCAAGCTGTGGCTATATGTACAGCACTGGTTTCATTGCAAATTACAAGCTTAGAGCTGGCAATTTTTTTAATTATCTCTGGCAATGAAGTTTTCCCTGTTAAACTAAAAACTCGATCTGATTTTAATCCTGATAGTAAATAATTTGAAATGCTAGTTTCTGTTGGAGCTCCTGCAAGAATAATATTATAGGGTGTGGCTGATAAAATTCGTTTTAATATTTCCAATAGTTTTTCCTCTGACCAATTTCTTTTAAAATAACCTGACCCCAAGAATACTAAAATATCTACAGGTACCGACTCTGAAACAGGAAGAAGAGGTGAACCCAAGTCTATCTTATTTCCAACAACCTGCTCAAAAAAAAAGAGATTTCTTTCAAATTCATGTTTTTTTGTAATCGGTAAACTATAAAGAGATGTATAAAACTTATCGGTAATCCGTTTGTACCGAGGATTTAATTCAGAATCACTATTGAAAGAAAGAATTGACTTGGCGTTTGTTAAACCTGCTAGACCGTTTGCTAAAAGAGTTCGGGAGTATGTAGGTTGTAATACTACTTCATACCCTTTTTTAAACAACTGCCATCCAAGCTTTAATGCCTGTAAAGGACTATTATAAATCATATCAGGATCAATGAAACGGAAGTTAGTAATGAACGAACTATCATAACAAAGTGTTAGATCTTTCCAGAGAATATTACCTACTAGATCTATTTCGTAATCCTGGTATTTTTTAGAAAACTTAAGAACTTCGATAAAATTTCTAAAAAGAATATAATCGCCAATAGCGTCAATCTTAATTAATAATAAAGTTTTAGATGTATTCTTTCTAAAAGGTAAAAGAAGCTTGAATAAAAAAGGGCCTCTTAATAAGATAAAACGGGTTATTCTAAAAATATTCCTGTTTTTAATTTTCATTGTGTGGATTTCAACGAGATTAAACGGGTCTTCTTAGTAGTTTTTGTTTTATTTTTTTAAATGTAAAACGTAGCCATATTCCTAATCCGTAGTACTTGTAAATAAAAGATGATTTTTTGTTTTCAAATGCTAAATCTTTTTGAATAGATGAAATCCCCGTATGATTATACTTTGCTATTATAAAATCAATAAATTTGAATTTATATCTTTTATCTTTCCAGCACCACATGTTTAATAAGTGATCTGCAGAAATCGGATAATTAGTATCAAATTTATATACTTTAAAAACTGAAACAGGATAAATTATAGCTTGATGGCATATTCCTGTTTTGGCCTGTTGATACGCATTTAAGACTCCTAAATATTTTTGCCCTTCCTTTAAAACGCTACCGTAATATATAGTATCTGGATCTTTTAAGGCTCCTACCATACTTGAAAATTCAGGTAATAATACATCATCTGCACCCAAAAAATATACCCATTCACCTGTTATATAATTTAAAGCCTTATTCATAGCTTCATATATTCCATTATCCGTTTCGCTCTTCCAATAGTGTATCTTATCCGAATTGCTTTTTAAAATTTCTACAGTGCCGTCGGTACTTCCTCCGTCTATTACAATAATTTCAATTTCAGAATGACTTTGGGAATAAATACTGTCGAGGCATTTTTGCAAGGAATTATTAATGTTATAGGTTACAAGAATAATTGAGATTTTCTTTATACTCTGCATGTTATCTTTCATCTCTTCTCTTCAAATCAGTTGAAAGGCGCCTACAAGTATTGTTTCAGACCTTGTAAACATTCTACTTTTTTTTCCTTTATAGCCTTTAAAAGTAAAATGTTATTCTTTTCTAATATCATTCTTTCATTAACGACATGAAAAATATGAAAAACAACGCCGCCAAATTTTAGAACACGCTTTTTTATACCTGCATTAATTAATCTGGCAGCTACTTCGTTGTCCTCCCTTCCCCAACCTGCAAATTCTTCGTTATATCCGTTCACTTTTATCAGGTCTTTACGCCAGAAGGCCATATTGCAGCCACGCATAAAGTAAATATCATTAATCCTGTACCGTTCTGCCAGATAATTCCTTACTATACTTATCCGGAAACCATTTGAAATGTTAAACAGGCCTTTAGTAAAGATATTTAGCTTTATACTACACTCCTGGAGTAACTTCCCTGACAACTCTTTATCAATCATTACTCTGCTGCCTGTTACAAAATACCCAGGGTTCGCAAAACTTAAATGATCTGAAATAAATTTACTATGCAATATAAGATCGCCATCAATCTGAATAATATAATCTTTTGTTGAAGCAGCAATTGCTTTATTCCTGATCTTAGCTAACTGAAATCCTTCATCGGGTTGCCACACATGTATTAACGGGACAGGAAAGTTTTTTTTATGTTTTTCGATCAATGCTTTTGTCTCATCACCCGATCCGTCATCTGCTATAATTACTTCGTCAGGCAATACTTGTTGATTAAGTACACTCAACAAACACAGATCAAGTGCTTTTGGCCAGTTATAAGTAGAAATAATCAGGGATGTTGATATTTTTTTTCTTTCAAACATTAAATCAATTACTAAGAGTCCGATAGCCATTTAAGCATATCTGAACTTTTTCATCTATAACTCTTTCTATTTCAAAACGATGTTCGGTTTCTTTTTCTTGTGCACATACGGGATGAAACAAATGAAATTGAATGGCACAAAGTTTTATTATCTTTTTAATAATTCCATTATTTATAAATCTTGCTGCAAGCTCTTCATCTTCATGGCCCCATCCGGTCAGGTCGTTATTATAGCCGTTTACCAATTCAAAATCTTTTTTCCAGAAAGATAAGTTAGACCCGCGTACGTTTCTTGATGACATTTCTTTTCTTGATCCTAAACTTCGCAAAGAAAAAATTCTTATAGCGTTGTTTCTGTTTCTTACGCCGGAAGAAAAAGGAGAAATAGCATAGCTTTTTTTAGCTATTAGCTCTTTTGTTTTCTCTGGAGTAAGCATGGCTCTTGTTCCTCTGATAAACGTATTTTTTTCAGCCGACGTTACATGGTCGCTGATAAAATTTTTATCAAGTATTACATCTCCGTCTATTTGAACTATATAAGCAGAGCTGCTTTCGGCAATTGCCTTATTTAAAATAATAGTTTTGCGAAAACCTATGTCTTCATGCCATATATGTTTTAAAGGAATTTTAAAGGCTGGCTCGTACTTTTTTATAAGTTGCCTTGTTTCCTCACCCGAACCATCATCTGCTATAATAACTTCTGCAGGAAATACACTTTGATTTAAAACACTTATCAAACAAAGTTCCAGGGCTTGCGGCCAGTTATAGGTAGATATAATAAGGCTTGTAACGGGTATATTCATAAAGAGTATAGTTCGGTATCCTGTCTGCGCTGCAATGTTATATCATTATGAATATAAAATATTATATCCCAATTTCTCTTGTTCAACTGTTAACTTACTGTTACCTGTTATTCAGGTAAACGATTTTGCAAAAATAAATAAAGGCCTTAATATAGCTTTTCAAATTTTACTATTTTAAAAAATGCATAATTTCTGCTGATGAAGTATGTAAAACCAGAATTCCGAAAAATTGCCAGAACATTAACTATTATTGAGAATGATCTTGAAGGGTGTGATGATATACTTCATAATCTGCCTTCTATTTCCGGATCTGTTGTACTTGGAATAACCGGCCCTCCAGGGGCTGGTAAAAGCACTTTAATTAGTAAACTTATCAGTAAAATTCTGAAATCTGATAAACGAATTGCAGTGCTTGCTGTAGACCCAACTTCTCCTTTTAATTATGGTTCTTTATTGGGCGATCGTATCCGAATGAATGAACACTTTAATAACCAAAACGTATTTATTCGTTCCGTTGCTACACGCGGTTCGCTAGGCGGGATTTCTGCCAAGACCATTGAAATGGTGGATGTTCTGAAAGCGGCAGGATTTGATTATGTAATAGTGGAGACAGTTGGAGTTGGACAATCTGAAGTTGAAATAGCAGGACTGGCAGATGTAACAGTTCTGGTGCTCGTTCCGGAGGCCGGTGACGAAATTCAACATATAAAAGCAGGTTTAATGGAAATAGCAGACGTGTTTGCAGTCAATAAGGCAGACCGGCCGGGCGCTGCTGAATTTGCAAATAACCTGAAAAAATTAACAACGCAACGAGGCTGCGAAACACCAGTTATTAAAACCAATTCAGAGAAAGCCGAAGGAATTGATGAACTGTTAAGTTCAATACATTCTGCACAAAAAACTCATACTGGTAAAAGAAAGGAAATGCTACTGGCTGAAAAAGCATGGAGTTTGATTCAAAGCAAAAAGATGAAAGGGATAGATAAAAAAAAGCTTCAGCAGGAAATTGCTGAAGCTTTGAAGGAAAGTGATTTTAACCTGTATCGTTTTGTTAACGATTGGATCAGGAATTCATGATTTCTTCTATTTCTTCTATTTCTAAAGGAATATTTTCCATCAGGTCGATATTTCCTTCGCCGGTTATTAAAATATCATTTTCAAGCCGTATCCCTAAACCTTCTTCAGGAATATAAATACCGGGTTCGCAGGTAAGAATATTTCCGGGTTCAAAAGGCTTGTAACGGCTTGCAAAATCATGCACATCCAACCCAAGGTGATGGGAGGTTCCATGCATAAAATATTTCTTATATAACGGCATGGAAGGGTTTTGCTTTGAAACATCGTGTTTATCGAGCAGGCCTAATCCAATCAGTTCACTTTCCATTATTTTACCTACCTCCTCCTGATATTCGTTCCATATTGTTCCGGCAACTATCATTTTAGTGGCTTCTTTCAGTACTCTTAAAACGGCCTGGTAAACTTCTCGCTGGCGTGGAGTGAATTTGCCGCTAACTGGAATTGAACGGCTTAAATCAGCATTGTAATTTGCATATTCGGCAGCAAAATCAAAGAGTATTACCTCACCAGCTGCGCAAATTTGGTTATTATCGTTATAATGAAGGATATTAGCATTTTTACCGGAAGCGATAATTGGGCTATAGGCATGCCCGGTAGCTCCCTGCCTGATAAACTCATGAATAATTTCTGCCTCTATTTCGTATTCTTTCACCCCGGGTTTAACAAACTTAAGAACTCTTACAAACGCATCCCGGGTAATATTGCATGCTTTTTTGGTCAGTTCAATCTCAATTTCAGATTTGACTACACGTAAATCGCGAAGAATTGGTGCAGCCCGTTCGAAGTGGTGTAGTGGGTACCGTTTTTTTAGTTCCCTGATAAACCGAAGGTCGCGATATGGAACTCCGGGCGAAAAGCGGTCATTCTCGTTGGTATTCAGGTAGATTGTTTCGGCATAAAAAATTATAGACGTTAAAATACTCCAGAAATCTTCCAACCAACGTACGTTTTCAATTCCTGATACTTTACTTGCTTCTTCCCTGGTATATTTGTATCCTTCCCAAACTGCTATGTGTTCATTTGTTTGTCTTAAAAATAGTACTTCACGATACAAAGGATTAGGGCAATCGGGATATAAAAGTAAAATAGTTTGTTCCTGATCAATACCTGATAAATAAAAAAGATCGGCATTCTGCTTAAAAGGGAAGGTCTGATCGCCGCTACGTGGAAATTCGTCGTTGGCATTAAAAAGAGCAATAGAATTAGTGCTTAACCTATTGCAAAAACGCTTTCTGTTAGAAATAAACAATTTATTATCTATTGGTAAATACTTCATAAGAACCTTGTATCTTTTGCTAAAATTAAAAACCTTTAAGTATAACTAATGTTAATGCAAGAAAATGGAATAATATTTGTGAATTTGGCGATGTCAAACTTATATTTATTTTTGCATTAAATTACACAATTAAAAATTGTTTAACCTTAAAAAAAACAGAGTATGAATTATTCTACAATTAAGAAAGTTGTTGCATGCTCACTGGTGTCTGCACTTGCTTTGTCAGCAAATGCACAAGATACTACAGCAACAGCTTCAAGTTCATCTGCCAAAGTATTTGGTGGGCGGGCGCAGTACAGAACCTGGTCCATCGGGGTTAATGCTGGAGTATTAGCACCTGCTGTTCTTACAGGCGGAGCAAATGATTACACAAACTGGGAAGCAAATCTTGGTTATGGTTTAACAGTACGTAAGCAATTAGGTCATGCTTTCGGATTGGAATTAGGCGTAATGAGAGGCAAACTATCAGGAACAAATGAAGATGCTCCAGGTGGTGTTGCTTACGACCGCCAGTCTTTCAGCACTGATTTGAATTATGCTGCAACTATTAAAGGTGTTGTTAATGTAGCTACTGCAGATTTCTTACGCAGAGAAAATGCTGTTAACTTCATCGTTAAAGCTGGTTACGGTTTAGCTGCTTATAACCCAAGCTACGTTGCCGGAAACGGTACAACTGTTGCGCCAAAAGGTACTTTTGGTGATGATGGTGACAAAGACAACATGAAAAGTGCTTTCATCCCTGTTGGTGTTGGCGTTAAATTTAAAGTTTCTGATCGTGTAAACTTTGATTTAGGTTATGATATGAACTTCTTAGATCATGATTTACTTGATTTAAGCTATGGAGCAAGCCCTGTATCTAAAGACAAATGGTCTTACGGATATGCTGGCCTTGAATTCTCTTTAGGTTCTTCTGCAAAACCAAATTTAGACTGGGTTAACCCTGTTGCTTTAATGTACGATGAATTAAAAGATCCTACATTACGTCAGGAAGTTGAAGCTCTTAAAGGTCGTGTATCTACTCTTGAGTCAACTGTTAACCAACTTTCTGCAGATGCTGACGGTGATGGTGTTTCTGATAAATTCGACAAATGCCCTGGAACTCCTGCAGGTACTGTAGTAGATGGTTCTGGTTGCCCTCTTCAGTTACCTACTGCTGATAGCACTCAGGCTGGTGTTTACAACAATATTCAGTTTGAATTTGACAGCTCAGTATTAAAAACTTCATCTTACCCAACTTTAGATAGAGTTTCTAATGATCTTAGAGCTAACAGCAGCGCTAAGCTAAACCTTGAAGGTCACGCTTCTGCTGAAGGAACTGAATCATACAATATGAACTTATCAAGAGACAGAGCTAACTCAGTAAAAACTTACCTTGTTAACTCTGGAGTTGATGCAAAACGTATTTCAGTTAAAGGTTATGGCGAAAGCCGTCCAATTGCTTCAAACTCAACAGAAGAAGGACGTATTCAAAACCGTAGAGTTGAAATCAAACCAGTAGGAATGATGACTGGCACAAACGGTCAATAAGAGATATAGTATATTAAGCATATCTTAAAAAAAGAGAGGGCGCATTTGCAGCCCTCTTTTTTTTATTTTTAACTTTGTGCTATCATGTATTTTTTCAGGAAAAGGGATCCAAACCGGCCATCGAATTTTAATTTAAAGGTGATGCATATTATTAATGCAACTGCTATTATTTTATTTGTCGCAGGTTTGATATATAAATTAATCGACTGGTTTATACTGAAAAAATAATATGATTAAGTTGCTATTAAAGAATCTATGAAAAAAACTATTTATACCACAAATGCTCCTGCTCCTATCGGACCGTATAGTCAGGCTGTACAAACAGGAAACCTGCTTTTTATATCAGGACAAATTGCTATTAATCCAGAAACAGGTGAATTAGTTTCAGAAACTATTGCCGGAGAAACGAAACAGGTAATGGAAAATATCTCAGCAGTTCTTTCTGAAGCAGGATATACTTTTAGCGAAGTAATAAAATCTACAATTTTTTTAAGTGATATGAGTCTGTTTAATTCTGTAAACGAAGTTTATGGAACATACTTTACCGCTGATTTTCCAGCACGCGAAACAGTAGCCGTTGCCGGCTTACCTAAAAGCGTGAATGTAGAAATATCAGTAATTGCCAGTAAATAATACTCTTGACTAAAATTAGATATTACCTGGCAGCTTTCTTAGCTGCTGTAATCTGGGGATTTTTTGCAATCCCTTTACGCCACCTTAAAGCCTACCCTGCAGAGCAGATATTGCATTACCGAATATTCTCTTCTTTAGTTATAACATGGTTAATCATTTCAGTTTTTAGGAAAACTTCACTGAAATCTGATATTACTTATTATAAATCAGCACCAGCTCCTGTTAAAAGAAAGCTACTGCTTCTTACGCTTCTGGCCGGAATACTTATTACCGGTAACTGGTTTACATTTATCTATGCTACAAATAATGTGAGCCTCAAATCTGCTGCCTTTGCGTACATGGTTTGCCCTTTAATTACTGCACTTGGCGGATTTCTGATTTTAAAGGAACAATTATCCTCAAGAAAATTTATTGCTATAGGGGTAGCAGCTTTGAGTATAATCATTTTAGCCTGGGGATCTGCGCCGGACGTAAGCTGGTCAGTTTTTATTGCTTCTTTTTATGCGTTCTATCTCATTGTACAAAGGGTGCTGAATAATGTAGATAAGCTTACTATCCTTGGCGTGCAGCTTGTTATATCATTGATTTTAATGCTGCCTCTGTTTCTTTTACATCAACGGGCAGTACCGGTTGAGCTGGATTTCTGGCTGAATATCCTGCTCATATCCGTAGTTTTTACTATTCTTCCCTTGTTCCTGAGCTTATATGCTTTAAATGGTATTCCATCTTCTACAGTAGGTATTATCATTTACATAAATCCTATTATTTCATTTGCAGTAGCGTTTTTTTATTTTCATGAAGGTATTACCACTTATCAGTTATGTGCATACACTTTGCTATTTTTAGCTGTTGCCTTATTTAATTCCGATTTAATACAAGGATTAATAAGAAACAGGATGAAACATATTGGTTGATAAAAACTTGGAGCTCTTGACAGAACAGGTATTACAAACCCCGATTGAATATCTTAAAGGTGTTGGCCCACAGCGTGCAGACCTGTTAAAAAAGGAGCTCAGCATTTTTACTTATTCTGACCTGCTGCAGCATTATCCCTTCCGCTATATTGATCGCACCAAATTTTATAAAATTAAAGAGCTTCATGCAGACTTGCCTGCTGTACAGGTTATAGGAAGAGTGTTATCCTGCGAAATAGTGGGCGAGAAACATACAAAGCGTCTGGTAGCCTTATTTAAAGATGATAGCGGCAGTGTAGAGCTTGTTTGGTTCCAGGGGGTAAAATGGATTCAAAAGATGGTGCAGCCCGGAAATGTTTTTGTAGTTTTTGGCAAACCTAATTCGTTTAACGGAAAAATTTCATTTCCTCATCCGGAGATAGAATTGTATAATCCTCATGCTCAAAAAACAGGAAATCTTACCCTTCAGCCTGTTTATAACTCTACAGAAAAGCTAAAACAGTTTTCGCTGGATAGCAAAGGGATTCAGCGGATACAAACCAATCTGCTTCAAATTGTCCTGCCAGAGATAAAAGAGAATTTGCCGGACTATCTGCTGCATCAAGAAAGCTTACTGAAAAGGGCGGATGCTGTTGTAAACATTCATTTTCCGGCAAATACAAACCTGCTTCTTGAATCCCAGAAGCGCCTCAAATTTGAAGAACTTTTTTTCATTCAGCTTAAGCTTTTAAGAAATAAACACTTAGCAAAGATCCGGTTTAAAGGAGTAGTGTTTGAAAAAGTGGGCGAAAAGTTTAACACATTCTATTCTGAAAAGCTTCCTTTTGAATTAACGAATGCACAAAAAAGGGTATTGAAAGAAATAAGGCAGGATACTCAAAAAGGCGTGCAGATGAACCGTTTGCTGCAGGGTGACGTGGGAAGCGGGAAGACGATTGTCGCTTTAATGAGTATGCTTTTAGCAATAGATAACGGATGCCAGGCTTGCATGATGGCACCTACAGAGATCCTGGCACAGCAGCATTATGCCTCGCTCAATCAGTTGTTAGCCGTAGATTTTGTGACTGTTGCCCTTTTAACCGGTTCTACTCCCAAAAAAGAGCGTAAAAAAATACTCGAACGCTTAAAAAATGGAGAACTGGATATACTGGTAGGGACACATGCACTTATTGAAGATTCGGTTGAGTTTAATAATCTCGGTCTGGCAGTTATTGACGAACAGCACCGCTTTGGAGTAGAGCAACGAGCTAAGCTTTGGCGAAAGAATGTGGTTCCGCCGCATGTTCTGGTGATGACTGCTACCCCCATTCCGCGAACTCTTGCCATGACATTGTATGGCGACCTGGATGTTTCCGTAATAAATGAACTTCCTGCGGGAAGAAAGCCAATTAAGACAATTCATTTATTTGAAAACCAGCGTTTGAGGATGTTTGGTTTCATGAAGCAGGAAATTGCGAAAGGAAGGCAGGTATATGTGGTTTATCCATTAATAAAAGAAAGCGAAAAACTGGATCTTTTGCATCTGGAAGCGGGTATTGAAGCCATATCACGGGAGTTCCCGCTGCCCGATTACCGTATCAGTATTGTTCATGGCAAACTCTCTCCTGCTGATAAAGATTTTGAAATGCAACGCTTTGTAAAAGGGGAAACCCAGATTATGGTAGCAACTACCGTAATAGAGGTTGGAGTAAACGTCCCAAATGCAAGTGTCATGATCATTGAAAACTCAGAACGCTTCGGACTTTCACAGCTGCACCAGCTGCGTGGTCGGGTGGGAAGAGGAGCGGAACAGTCTTATTGCATACTGATGTCTGGAAACAAATTGAGCAAAGAAGGTAAAACACGGCTTGAAACTATGGTACGGACTACCGACGGATTTGAAATTTCAGAAACAGACCTCCAGTTACGGGGACCGGGAAATATAGAAGGTACGCAGCAAAGTGGCGTACTTGATCTAAAACTTGCTAATTTAGCCACCGATCAGCTTATATTAACCAGGGCCCGGCAGGCAGTAATAAAAATATTTGAAGAAGATCCGGAATTATCTCTTGATAAGAACCAGGTATTAAATCAGTATTTTAATAAACATGGCGGCGGAATAAGCTGGGATAAGATTTCCTGAAGTGAGAATTATGAAACGATCCTGAACATTGCATGGTTCAATTAGAATAAATAGCTTCATTAACCCTTTTAAAACAATTTTTTTAAATGAAAATTTATAAACGCATAGCAGTATTGTTTTTCCTGATACAATCGACGGCTTTTGCTCAAACAGATTCGGTATTTATCCGAAAAATTTATGATGAGGCCTTGATAAACGGCCAATGCTACCAGAACCTGGAATATTTATGTAAGAAGATAGGCCCCAGGTTAAGCGGCTCTTCAAATGCTGAGAAAGCTGTAAACTGGACAAAACAGCTTATGGAGAAGTATGGGTTCGATACTATTTACCTGCAGGAAGTAATGGTACCGCATTGGGTACGCGGAGCTAAGGAAACTGCTTTTATTAAATCAGGTAATGAAAAAATCCCCGTTCCCATTACTGCTTTGGGCGGATCTGTAGCTACTCCTGAAAAAGGCATCACGGCTAATGTAATAGAAGTAAAGAATTTTGACGAGTTACGTGCTATGGGTGAAGCAAAGGTTAAAGGAAAGATTGTTTTTTATAACCGCCCTTTTGATCCACGACCCATCAAAACTTTTTTATCTTACGGAGGTGCGGTTGATCAGCGGGTTCATGGTGCGGTTGAAGCAGCAAAGTTGGGCGCAGTAGGGGTTATTGTGCGTTCAATGACTCATGCTATTGACGATAATCCTCATACAGGAACCATGCGGTACGATAATGGTGTTCTTAAAATTCCGGCTGCTGCTATCAGCACAAAAGGCGCTAACTTACTAAGTGAAAAAATTAAATCCGGGAAACCGCTTACGTTTTATTTCAAACAATCTTGCCGGGAGTTACCAGATGCGAAATCGCATAACGTAATAGCTGAAATAAAAGGAACAGGAAATCCTAAAGAAATAATTGCTGTAGGAGCCCACCTAGATTCCTGGGACCTTGCAGAAGGTGCTCATGATGACGGAACAGGAGTGATGCAGTCTGTTGAAGTGCTGAGGATGTTTAAAACGCTTGGATATAAACCAAGACATACCGTAAGAGCAGTATTGTTTGTGAATGAAGAAAATGGATTGCGGGGAGGAACAAAGTATGCTGAATTAGCTGAACGTAATGCAGAAAAACATATAGCAGCAATTGAATCGGATGAAGGAGGGTTTACTCCACGGGGATTTGCTTTTCAGGATGTTCCGGAGAAAGTTAAGAAGATAAATGAAAACTGGAAGCAGCTGTTAGAGCCCTACGGATTAGCTGAACTCATAAACGGAGAAGCAGGTGCTGATATAAGCCCTTTAAAAAATACAGTTTTAATTGGGTATATGCCGGATAGCCAACGATATTTTGATATTCACCATTCTACTTCGGATGTATTTGAAAACGTAAATAAACGTGAGCTTGAATTAGGAGCAGCTTCTATGGCTTCTTTGATTTATCTGATTGATAAATACGGCTTGTAAAGTTTTCGTGTTCAAAACAAGAAACCCCTGTTTTAATTTATTATATCAAAGACAAGCACTTGGAAACAGACAGTTCACAGCAGAAGAACGATCCTTACGTTGCATTACGTTATCCCGAATTCAGGGCATTTCTAAGTATGCGTTTTTTCCTCACTTTCGGGTACCAGATACAGGCGGTTGTTATAGGATGGTATATTTATCACCTCACCAAAGATCCGCTTTCTCTGGGCTTTATAGGCCTTGCCGAAGCTATACCTGCAATAGGAATTGCATTATATGGCGGATACATTGCCGATAAATCAGAAAAGAGAGGTATTGCCAGATGGATGCTTTCCGGTTTGTTCATTTGCTCACTTGTACTTTTTCTAATCACACTGCCTTACTTCTCGAGCCGCCTGGGGGAGCAAAACATTGTTATTATTATCTACGTAATGATCTTTTGTATCGGATTAGGGAGAGGCTTTCTGGGGCCGGCTTTTTTTTCAATAATGGCGCAGATAATACCCAGAGAACATTATCCGAATTCTTCAACGTGGAACAGTACCGGCTGGCAGATCGCCTCTATTGGAGGACCTGCTTTAGGCGGTCTTGTTTACGGCTTTGCCGGTGTAACGGCGACTTTTGCCATTATCCTGGTTTGTCTTTTAATATCTCTGAGCAGCACCTTTTTTCTTCAAAAACATCCTCCTCAATTTACTTCCGGTTTAAGTATTATGAGCAGCCTTTCTCAGGGAATAAAGTTTGTTTTCAGCAGCAGGATGCTGTTAGGTGCACTGAGCCTGGACCTTTTTTCTGTTTTCTTTGGCGGTGCTGTAGCCCTTATTCCGGTAATTGCAAGTGAAGTTTTGCATGTAGGAGCAGAACAGTTCGGTATGATGCGGGCTGCCCCTGCTTTAGGTGCCGTGTTAACGATGTTATTTATGGCCAGGCATTCGCCGATGAATAAACCCTGGAGAAACCTTCTGTTTGCTGTAACCGGTTTCGGGCTTAGTATAATCTGTTACGGAATATCCAGAAACTTCTATCTGACCCTGTTCTTCCTTTTTTGCGAAGGCGCTTTTGACAGCGTAAGCGTAATAATCCGGTCTACTATTATGCAGCTGTTAACGCCAGAAGACATGCGGGGAAGGGTTTCGGCGGTAAACTCCATGTTTATAGGATCCTCTAATGAAATTGGCGCTTTTGAATCGGGGCTGACGGCACGTTTGTTCGGCACCGTTCCGGCGGTAATTTTTGGGGGATGTATGACGCTCATTGTGGTTAGTATAACCTACCTGAAAACTAAAAAACTTGTTCCTTTGGGCTTAAAGGAAATACACCCTCATTAAGTAGCGACTAATTCATTTAGCATCCTGTATCAAACCTGCTACTTTTTTTAATTCACTTAAAGGTAGTTTCTTTAAGGCCAGGTATAAATCAACAGTTTCTGTTTTTGGCTTCAGTTCGGCTAAGGGATGATCTTCTTCTAATTTGGAATCACTGTCGGGTACCCAGGTTAAAAGATCGTTGGGGGTGCAGTTTAACAGGATACAAACCTTTTCCAAATGATCCAGTCGCATACTGCGAAGGTCACTGTTTAGCAAACTGCTGGCACTGTGAGAAGATATGCCGGCTTTTACAAGTAAGTTGTAAGGATTATGTATCCCCCTGAGTTTAAATACAGGTTTGAGACTAAAGTATAACATATTATTGAGAGGTTAATATTAATATCAAGATAATAATAATTCACTGAAAGGCTAAATGATACCACATTTATCGTTTTATTTTAGAAAAAAGGTTAAATAAAACGGGAACAACTGTTAAATAATGGGAAGTAACAGTCAAATTCCGGGGAGCAATGTATTTATACCGGGAAAATGTTTTGCTACTATAAAAAGTTACGGAGTTAGTATGAGAAAATACTGTTTGTTTAGTAGAAACAACGTTTAAGGATTGCGGAGTTACCATGATATAGTGGGAAAAGTTGTTTCTAAAAGCGGGAATAACCAACTTAGAATGAGGAATTAACGATACTGCTTTATATAACCGAATATTGGGAAAGGGCCTTCCTTTTTTATTTCTGCTAAACATATCTTATTTTAGAGGAACGCTTAAAATTATATGCCGGCATCCTGGGGCTATTCGCCCAAAGTAGAAAAATACATTCCTTTAGGAGAGTTTCCTGCGGAACAATACCTGGTAGTAGCTTTAAAGGCTATAGAAAATCTGGGGTGGAAATTAAGTCATCTTTCGGAATCGGGATTAATTGCTTACACCAACCTTTCGTGGCAATCGTATACAGAAGAAATTTCTATCCGCATTAAATCAAACTTTGCCATTGTAAAAAGCGAATGCGTGGGTATCCAGCTTTTATTTAATGATTATAGTAAAAACAGCGATAATCTTGACAAATTTTTTAATGAGTTTGAATACGTTGAGTTCCATTTAAAGGATGTATGGAACGAAGAGGTACAGAATTACCAGGAACGGGCGGCCTTAAGCAGCAACTCCTATTTTGAAACAGCTCCGCTTGCTTCCAAGGAAAAGATCAGGAATGTGCTTCATCTGTTTGTACCCAGAAAAGGGTACCTGGTAACTCCAATCATCATTGATCTTAATATCATCTATTTCCTGTTCTCATTTATACTGCTGGTAGCAAAGTCTGTTGTGCTTGCAAATAAAGGAAACGGCTACACCGATCTGGAAAACTTTTACACGAACTTTTATTATTCTATTGGTGCAAACAATCGTCATTTAACTCTCTCGGGAAATTTCTGGCGTTTAACAAGCAATACCTTTATACATTTTTCTGTTTTGCATCTTTTTTCCAATACATATGCTTTAGCTTATATCGGTTTGATGACTGAAAATAAGCTGGGGCCGAAAAAGTTCCTTCTGGCCTATCTTTTAAGCGGCATATGCGGAAGTACACTTAGCCTGATATATCATCCTACCGGAATTATGGGAGGAGCCTCGGGGGCAATTATGGGAATGTTTGGAGTTTTTCTTGCCATGCTTGCTACCGATTTATTTGAAAAAAATGCCCGCAAAGCGATGATGATCAGCACGGCCCTGGTAATAGCGCTGATGCTGTTTAACGGAATGGGGAAGCAAATTGATAATGCAGCTCATGTTGGCGGTTTAATTTCCGGATTTATAATCGGACTTTTATTTACCGTTAAAATTAATAATCCCCCTTTCCTTAATACGGATGCCCTGCGATACGGCGCTGTTATAACTTCTATTTCCCTCATTGTTTCGGGCTCTCTATACAGTATTCCTGATTACCAGTTAGAGCGGTTTAAGGAACTAAATAACGCGTATCTTGAAAATCAACTCCTGACCAGGGATGTGTTCAGCTATATTTATTATGCTGATAAGCAGGAGAAATTACAGCATATTAAAGAAAAAGGAGTTGAACCGTGGGACAAAAACTTCCGTGTGACGGCAGAAATGGAACGGCTTAAACTGCCGGAAGTTCTTTGCAGAAAAGTGAAGAGGATGATTACCTATAGCAGGCTGCAGAAACAATCTTTCAAACTGCTTTATAAAGAATGCTTTGAAGGAACAAAGAAATACCGGCCGGAAATTAATAACCTCACTGTACAAATGAATAACATTATCCGGGAAGATTTGAAAGACAGTAATGACAAGTGGCTGGAATATGTTAAATGAGGGCTGGTATAGGTTAACCCCTACTTAAAAATCGAAATTGATTTTTAATACAGGAAAACAGGATACAAATCCCTTTTAAATTCTTCTATAAATCTCCGTTTTACAAAAACTTGTCACGTTTTTTTCTTCTGCTTGTCTTAGGGGTGTATAAAAATTAAAAGAATGAAAACTATCAAAGTAACTTACACCGTTAAACAGGAATTTGCAGCAAAGAACCGTGAAAACGTCCGGGCTTTTTTAGCAGAAGTAGAAAGCATTGCGGACCCCGAAATGCGCTATTTTGTTCTGCTGGCTAAAGATGGCAAAACATTCAGCCACATTTCCATTTACAACTCCGATGAATCGCAGCGCCAGTTTTTAGATCTTCCGTCCTTCAAATCCTTCCAGGAACAGCGGGATGAAAGCGGGCTTGAGAAAGAGCCGGTAATTGAAGCGTTTACTTTGATTGATTCTTCTCATCCTATCTTTTAATTTAGAAATGGAATCTTTCAAAAATCGTCCAAAAAAATGGAAAACAGCTGTCCTTACCTGGGTGGCTGTTTATCCGGCAATTACGTTCGTCCTCGCCTTATCCGAAAAAATCCTGGCTGCTATACCACCACTTCCTGTGCGGACTTTGGTTTTAACACTTATCCTTGTTCCAATTATGGTATTTTTACTCATGCCATTCTTGCAGCGTAAGTTTTCGAAATGGTTGTTGTCATAAAAAGGTAGGTAATCAGATCAGAGTGCATGAAAGACTATAAAAAAGTGCTTTTTCCTTATGCTTATAATATTCTCGGAACCGTTGACGATGCTTTGGATGCTATTCAGGAGGTGATGACTAATTATTATACTGTAAAGAGAGAACGCATTGAAAATGAAAAGAGCTACCTGATTAAAGGTGTAATCAATCAGGCGATCAATATAAAAAGCAAAAGAAGCCGGTTGAAACTCGGTGAGATATGGCTTCCGGAGCCTGTTGCTACAGACAATGCTGATAAAGCTGTTGAATTGAAAGAAATGGCTTCTTACTCTATGCTGGTACTGCTGGAACAGCTGAACCCTAAAGAAAGGACAGTTTTTATTTTGAAAGAAGCTTTTGATTATTCTCATGAAGAAATTTCGGAATTCCTGTCTGTAAGTACAGAAAACTCGCGGAAACTGTTAAGCAGGGCAAAAAGTAAATTAAAGCCGGACCGGATAAGCCAGGACAGAAAACCTTCGTGCATTTCTGAGAAGCTAACCGAATATGTTTCTGCAATCCGCCTGGGTAATGTTTTGAAGCTAAAAAAGCTGCTTTCTCATGACGTGGCACTTTATGCAGACGGAGGGCCAAACCTGAACATTGCAGCACGGAGTTTGAAGGGCGTTGCTGCTGTTTCTGATTTATTGCTGTTTGTTTATGAAACGTATCAAAAAGGCTTTTCAATTATTACTGCAGCGGTTAACCATGAGCCAGCCTTGCTGTACTATTCAGGAGAAAGGCTGGTTAGCTGCCAGGTTTTTGAGTTCTCACCGGAAGGGGATGTCGTTCAGATTAATATCGTTATCGATCCTGAAAAACTTAAAAATATTGAAAGGAAAAAGTGGTAAGGGTGAAGTGCTAGGTTGAACTTTTTTCGCTGTTCGACATGTTCTCAAAGGCATATCGAATTTATTGATGAGGAGGATTTATAATCCTATATCACTAATTACAGTAATCCTTTTCTAATACCATAATAATCGCCGCAACTGCTATACAAGTATTTCTTCTTCTTATCCAACAATCACAGCCTTACAGGATTTAAAAGGATATAATTCGGTTTGTCTCCCGGATTATAGATCCTTTTATCTAATGTTCGACATGCCTGCGGAACATGTCGAACAGCAGTGGCTAAAAAACTAGGGATCTATTGTTCGACATGCATTTCGGAACATGTCGAACAGTAGGAACAGCAGGAGGTATTAACTGGTTGTGCAACAGTTACCAATGCTGTATTCCATAACTATTGTCCCACTACAATCTTATTATTAGGCAATTCAACTTGCAATTTCACTTTTGCTTTTAAAGCAGTAAATACACGCATAATCGTATCAATTGTCACATTGCTGACACTGTTTTCAAGCTTAGATATTTGGCCTTTTTGAACACCTACTAATTTGCCCAGCTCTTCCTGGGTCAAATGCCTTTCTTTACGAGCTTGTTTTATTGCAAGACTTATCAAGTCCATTTGCAAATCATATTCAAATTTATCTCTTTCTGGACTTCCTTCCGGCCCGATAAATTTATCCTGTAATTCATTTAATGTGTATGTTTTCATTTTTCTTTGCAGAGTTTAACAAGCTGCACCGCTTGGATTGTATCAACAAAAACGTAAGGACTTAGTTATTTCTCGTTAAAATATTCAATCATAATTTGCTTAGCTTTCTGAATTTCACCTTCAGGCACCTTGCTTCTTTTCTTTACAAAGCCATGAGTCGAAATAACTAACGTATTATTTTTATCTGTTTTATCCCAAAAAGCAAGTAAACGATAATGTAAACCTTGATATAAGGTTCTAAGTTCCCAAATGTCCTCAGTAAGTTTTTTAAATAATTCGGGGTCATGCGCTATTTGTGCCTTACGAATGTTAATAATATTTTTTCCTGATGCTTTTTATCAAGTTTGTTTAAAAATTCAAAAACTTCTTCTAAAAATATTACCTCAAAAAGTTTGGTCATCAACAAAGGTAAGCAAATGTATCCTTATAAGGAAACTTCAATCCGCCGGATATGCTTGCTATAGCACAAGGATGGGATACCCACCCATTTCAGATATTAATAATAAAAGAAAGTTTTTGTATTAAAATTATACAAGTTTTTAGTTGCCATGCCGCCTAAATTTAGGAACCGAGTTAACGCTTCCGTACCTGATTCCAAATCCAACTCATCACCATCCTACCATAAACAAGGCGTTGCAGAATAAGAGCTTACCGTTTTCCCAAAAGCCCCTGAAGAGCGGATCGTCGACCAGGTAAACTATGATTCCGTTTTCTATTTCTTCAGTTCCAAACAAAAGGCCGTCGGTTAATTTTCTTTTCGTTTCCGCTCCGGCGAAGCCGCTTACATAATTATTCTTTTTAAGAACTCCCACATTCCAGCCACTGCTCAGGAATTGGAATAGGTCTGAATTCGTCTTGAGCGTATAATAATAATCGGGAAAACCATAGCCTAAAGGATGTGTATTGTCTAAATCAACCCTATAAATTGCCCCCAGGATTTCTGTTTTTATACTTTCGCGTTCGCGGTTTTCATAGGGCTTCAGGTATTCGTAAACATCTTTTTCGGCTTCGCTGCTGTCATTTTTAGACTTGAGATTAAAAATTTTCCGGTCTGCTATCGACTTAACAGCTTCGCCTAAAGCAATCAGTTTGCCTCCGTTCTCAATCCAGTTCTGAAGCTGATCGATGACCTGCGGTTTATACCCGCCATCGGGAAGGATGATAACATTAAATTTATTCAGCGTAGTTTTTTCAATCTGAGCAAGCGGTAAAATCGACAGGGGATATTTAAGTTCCTGCTCGAAGAAGTGCCAGATCTCTCCAACAGATAAGGAAGATGTTTCTTCTCCGGCAAACAAAGCTACTTTCGGCGTTTTAAGCGTATGAAATTTTGCTGAGCCAAAGTCCGACCCCTTGTCAACCATCCCGGAACTTATGGGAAATGATATGACTCCCGCTTGCTCTGCCAGCTTTTTTATGTTTGCATCAAAGTTTC
Source organism: Rubrilithobacter danxiaensis (assembly GCF_047272945.1). NCBI lineage: Bacteria > Pseudomonadati > Bacteroidota > Sphingobacteriia > Sphingobacteriales > Sphingobacteriaceae > Rubrilithobacter > Rubrilithobacter danxiaensis. Next base: position 48,170 of record NZ_JBKOPS010000009.1, on the reverse strand, counting down.
CGGCAATAGCAGGATTCAACGACTTGAAAATAATAAAGGAACCGGCGCTAAAATTTTTGCCGCTTACTTCGAAAGGTAGTTCGGCGACCTTTATGTTAAGCTTCTTTTTTAACAGTACGGCCAGGAATTCAGCATCTTTAAACGAATCCCATTTAAAACCATACCCAATTGCAGGTGTATTTAGTTCTTCTTTTTTTATCTGCGAAGGCGAATCAGCTAACGGCGCATCGATTTGTGCAGTGGTGGCGGAGGTCTTTATTCCAAAAGCATAAGGTAAAGCCCAGGCAGTAATGTCGTAGGTATTGGAGTCGCTGATAGCGGTATGTGGTTCAAACAGCACTTTGAGCAGAACAGATTTTGGTTGGTTGGAATTAATAAGCATATCGGTAGCTGACACGGTAAAACGCTCTATTTTCAGTGAAAAATAGTTGAAGCCGGTTCCTGTATAGCGGCCTCCGAAGCCAAAGTTGATTTGATTTGCCTTTAATAATTTACCCAGGGACTTTAATTTTTCCGGATTTTCGCCTTTTACTATGTACGTTTTGTATTCTCCGGGCGGCTTGTTTTTGGCAGTGTAAAAGTAATTTTTGTATTCTTTTAAAAGCCTCGCGGCATTGCCGGATGCTGTTTTAATAGTAGTTAGCCCGCTTGTAAGGTGATGTTCTATGCGATCTTTTAATGTTAAGGTATCTTCTGCGGAAGTTATAACTTTTAGTCCGGCACGGCCACTTCCTGCCTGTTCGAAGGTCATTCCTATGGCTCCGTTATAGGTTGGGTAGGTATCACCATACGATGGATAAAGCAGATCAAAACGTTCGCGTGTAAAATACGACCATCCTTTCTGGTCAAACACACGGGCATTGTTCCTACCGATCAGGGTTTGAAATTCACGCTGCCAGGGAGTAATAACTTCATGAAAGGGTTCGGCGGCGGGAGCAAAGTAATAGGGTGAGTTTACAGATTGCTCGTGAAAATCGGCGTGAACCTGCGGCATCCATTGGTTATAAACTGCCATTCGTTGTTGTGTTTCTGCCTGGCTTTGCCATGCCCAGTCGCGGTTCAGGTCAAAATAGTAATGATTGGAACGCCCGCCCGGCCAGGGTTCAGCATGTTCGCGGCTCTCAGGTAGCGGATCGGGCTGTAAACTCCTTACCGGATTGTAAAAATTTATATAACGTTCCCTGCCATCAGGGTTTAAACAGGGATCGATTATTACAAGGGTATTATTGAGCCAGTTTTGAACGGTGGTATCTGAAGGGCTGGAAAGTCGATACAAAATTTCCATTGCTGCTTCGGTAGAGGAAGCTTCATTTCCATGTACATTATAACTTAACCATACAATTACCGGTTGCTGTCTTTCGTTTGGGGTGCCTTGCTGTAAGCCTGTAAACTGTAGATTGGTCCTCCTGATCTCATCTAACCGCTCTATATTTTTTTGTGAAGAAATAAAGGCGAGTATGAGCGGCCTTCCTTCGTAAGTTTTGCCATAATTTTTTATTTGTACATTCTTACTTCGTGCAGCTATATAATTGAAGTAAGATAACACTTTATCATGCGGAGTAAACTGATCTCCCAGATTATATCCGAGAAATTCTGAAGGAGACATTATTTTCTGAGCCGAAACATCCGCAGCCACCGTCAGAAAAAAAATCAGTAGAATAATTAGTCTCTTCATACAATAAACTATTGCTAAAAAATATGTGTTTGTTGTTATGAAATTAGCTTTTATTTTTTCATTATGAACAGTAATATTGTGCAAAGCCATTAAAATGCAGATAGAAGAACTTTACGCCTTATTTGTTAAGCACCCTGTAGTTTGTACCGACACCCGTAAAATAAGTAAAGATTGTATCTTCTTTGCGTTGAAAGGGGAAAACTTCAACGGCAATTCCTTTGCTTCTGCAGCTTTAGAAAGCGGCGCTTCTTACGTGGTAATTGATGAAGAAGAATACCGGAAGGATGAACGTTGTATCCTGGTAGATGATGTGCTGACAAGCTTGCAGCAACTGGCGACATTTCATCGCCAAAAGCTAAATATTCCTGTTATAGGCATAACGGGGACCAATGGAAAAACAACGACAAAAGAGCTGATTAAAGCAGTTTTATCTGAGAAATTTAAAACGTATGCTACCCTCGGAAACCTGAATAATCATATCGGAGTTCCGCTAACGCTGCTATCAGTTAGAGAAGATACAGAAATCGCAATTATAGAAATGGGAGCCAATCACCAGAAGGAAATTGCCTTTCTTTGCAGCATAGCAAAACCTACTGCAGGCCTTATTACAAATGTGGGGAAAGCGCACCTGGAAGGATTTGGTGGCTTTGAAGGAGTGAAAAAAGGGAAAGGAGAGTTGTACGATTTTATGAAAGTTAGTGGTGGTAAAACCTTTATAAACCGTGATAATGATTTTTTGGTAGCAATGAGTGAAGAAAGAGGGTTAACCGAGCCGATTTATTACGGTACTAAAGCGGAGTGTTTTGTGTACGGGTACCTGGTTGAAAATAATCCCTACCTCGTGGTAGACTGGTTTGCGGAAGGGAATAAGCATTGTGTAAAATCTAATCTAACAGGTATCTATAACCTGGAAAATATATTAGCTGCTGCAGCTATCGGTTTATATTACGGATTAAATGCGGAGCAAATTAATCGGGGTATTGGCGGGTATGTACCAAGTAACAACCGTTCTCAAATCACAAAAACTGAAATAAATACACTCATTTGCGATTATTACAACGCCAATCCAAGCAGCATGATGGTCGCTTTGGATAATTTTAACGCTATAGACGCCGATCAGAAAGTGATCATTCTGGCCGATATGTTTGAGTTAGGCAATGAATCAGCAGCAGAGCACCGGGCTATTTTAGAAAAGGCTTTAAAAATAACTGCAGACAAGAAGATTTTTATCGGGAAAGAGTTTTGCAAATTGCGGGATGATAAAAGTTATTTCTTCGAGTCGACAGAAGAGGCCTTTACTTATTTGAAAGATCACCCGGTAAAAGATGCTACTGTATTGATTAAGGGATCGAGGGGAATGAAGCTGGAAAAGCTGGTAGAGGTATTGTAAGTAGTATTAAAAATATTTGAGTCGCAGACTGGGTTTTAGCCGAGCCTGCGATTATTTTATTTCTGACTATTCAGTTACAGGTTCCACCCGTAGCCCAACATCCGTCACTTCCCTCAAGGGGTTATCACGCATATTTTGTTCCATTTCAAAAACATAGGTGCCTTTTTCCGGGAAGGTGTAATTTTCTCTGAATGGAAGCTGGTAGGTATAAATATTTCCAGAACCGCTTCCAAGCCATTCACCATCCGGATATGCAAGTTTAAACTCTTTACGAAGCGTAATTCGTTTCTTATCCGGCCTTATTTCATGAATAAGTATGAAGATGTTTGAGTATTTGTAGTCTGCTGTGTGGCGTAAGTTGATATAAAGGTTATATTTTTGGTTTACGTCTTCAATAGTGACAGGAATTTTAACCTTTTCTATATAACTCCAGTTGCGGTTTGATATTGCCTGGCTTGTATCAACTATAAAGTTATCAGTACAGGCAGTTAAGCTTAGTGCAAAAAAACATAACAATAAAAACCGTGCTGGCATTATGAGTTTTCTTTTGGATTATTGGAGTTATTATTTCCCCGGTTACGGAACCTGCGATTGTTCCGGTTTCCCTGGTTTGGCTTCGGGCTTGTTTTTTCCGTTTCTGCTGAATCGGCCTGACTTTGAGGTTTTCCCTCAGCGGTTTTAACAGTACCCGGTAGCCCGGTTTGTACCGCCCCGTTTTTATTTCTGTTCTTATTCTTCTTTTTCTTTTTCCTTGTTCTTTCGTCTAAACGGGTTAAACTATCCTGGCCTACTACATTTTCATAATCCAGTACTTTAGCCAAAGGTGCAGCATCAATTTCAGCCGCTTCTTCTTTTAAGTCTTCTGGTTTTATCCCTTCCTTATTCAGTTTCTGAATTTCGCGTACACGTTTTATTTCCAGGGGAATCCAGTTTTCTTCGTTCGGATAACTGAACCACATTAATTTTTTAAAAATATCCGTTTTCTGAAGCCGTGCAGTACCTTTTCCGGTTTCTAATCGTTCAATATCATCCGGAATGTCTTTAAGAGCGTCCATATACGTATCGAGCTCGTAATTGAGGCAGCATTTTAATTTACCGCACTGGCCCGCAAGCTTTAAGGTATTTAAGGAAAGGTTTTGATACCGGGCAGCAGAGGTAGAAACCGTTTTAAAGTCGGTTAGCCAGGTTGAGCAACAAAGCTCTCTTCCGCAGGACCCGAGCCCTCCAAGCCGGCTCGCCTCCTGGCGCATGCCTATTTGCCGCATTTCAATGCGTATGCGGAATGCCTCAGCCATCTTTTTGATCAGTTCCCGGAAATCAACCCGTCCTTCGGCGGTATAATAAAAGGTAGCCTTTGTTTTATCCCCCTGGTAATCTACGTCGCTCAGCTTCATAGAAAGGTTTAAATCTATGGCGAGCTTTCTTGCCCGGTGCATAGTTTCCCATTCCAGATCTTTTGCGGCTTTCCACTTATCTACATCAGCAGGAGAAGCTTTACGAAGAATTTTTTTGGTAACGTCTTCCGTTTTCAGATGCTTCTTTTTCAATTGCATTCTCACCAATTCTCCGGTTAGAGAAATATGGCCAACGTCGTATCCTCCTGTTGGGGTTTCAACAACTACTAATTCACCGTTTTCCACGTAAATATCCTCGTGGTTAATGTAAAAATCCTTACGGGAACCCTTGAATTTTACTTCAACTATATTGAAGGGTTTATAATTTGATGGCAGGTCCATGTGGGCCAGCCAATCGTAAACATCTAATTTACTGCAACCGTTTGTAAGGCAAGTGCCGTTACTTTTGCAGCCTGCAGGCGTACATCCGCCGCCTGATGAACAACTTCCACATCCCATTAATTGAATATATATTGAGTCCCCTTGGGGAGCGTATTAAACTTTAATATTTTAACAAATTGCAAAGATACATCTAAAAATAAAATTTTAGGGTTTGCGTTTCTTTCTATATGATAGTGTGCTTTTTCAAGCTCATTGTATAGTGCTTCGGCCTGAGCCAGGTTTAAGGTTTTACTTACGTTGAAAATAAATTCTTTTTCAGCTTCCGGCAAATTAACCAGAGACCGGGCGTTGGAAAGTGTAATCATCACTTCACGAAACATTTTCATTCCAAAGCGCAAAAAGTTTTTCTGATTCTCGCGGCCATATTTTGCTGCGGCCTCCACAAAATCAATTATCTGAACACCCCGGTTGGTAAAACACATACGCAACCAGTTTGAAAACAAGTTGAAATTATTGTTGCTTTCGCCATGTAAAAGGGTGAGAGCCGTATTCATATTTCCTTCACTCAGGTAAGCAATCTGCTCGGCTCTTTGCTGCTCAACCTGGAGGTTTTGAATAAGATGTTCTTTTATTTCTTTATCCTTCAGCTTGTTTATTTTAACGAGTTGAGTACGAGAAAGAATGGTGTTTAATATCTGGTCCTGGTTTTGAGCAACTAAAAGGAACAGTGTTTTTTGCGGAGGTTCTTCAATGATTTTAAGCAATGTGTTTCCTTCTTTATCCAGATATTCCGGAAGCCACATTATTAAAACCTTGTATTCTCCTTCAAATGGTTTTAAACTTAATTTTTTTATTATCTGGTGACATTCAGCAATATTAATGTTTGCCTGTTTGTTTTCTGCATCTAACGATTCTCTCCAACTGTCAAGGTTTAAGTACGGGTTTGCAAGAAAAGTTTCACGCCATTCTTCAATAAAGGTTATAGCCGTATCGTCTTTATGCTTTGCAAAAAAAGGGTAGGAAAAATGCAGGTCAGGGTGAATGAGCCTCCTGTATTTCCGGCAGGAGGAACACTGGCCACAGCTATCTTTTTCCAACGGATTCTGACATGAAATAAGCTGAGCGTAAGCAAGGGCAAGCGGTAAACTCCCGCAACCTTCCGGACCTAAAAATAATTGTGCATGACTTATCCGACCGTCTTTTACCGTACGGATAAGATGTTCTTTTACTTCGTTTTGACCGATAATATCAGAAAACTGCATTTGTGCAAAATAAGAAATAGAAATGAGATGTGGGATATGAGGTGCTACACTTTTTACAATTGGGGGATTAAAACAGAAATTTTTTAACACTAAAAACTAAAGTAAGTCATGAACAGCATATGATCCTGTTTTATGAAAGCGTACCTTTGCTTTTTAACATTTATTTAAATCAGCTCATGGCCCGTATAATGGCTTTTGATTATGGAACCAAACGTATTGGAGTTGCAGTTACCGATCCTTTACAGATAATAGCTACAGGCCTGGAAACAATTCATCCGAAAGATGCAGTTGACTATTTGAAAAGATACCTTCAAACCGAAGAAGTGGCTTGTTTTGTAGTTGGTGAACCTAAACAAATGGATGGTACAGCGTCAGAATCTGGTCAGCATGTTAAAGGTTTTATTACAATTTTGAAGAAGAACTTTCCGCAAATACCGGTACAAACCATCGATGAACGGTTTACTTCGAAAATGGCAAGCGCCGCCATTGCGCAAAGCGGTTTTAAGAAGAAAGACCGGCAGAATAAGGAGCGGATTGATACTATCTCGGCCACCATTATTTTACAAAGTTACCTGGAAAAACAATCCTATCTCTGATAACCTGGCCCCTATTATTTTTCAAAATCCAGTATTCCTGAAACTCTTTTCTTAATTAATGTAGGAAGTGCAACCGGGCTTAAAATTTTAGACAGGTCGAACTGGTTTTTTGAATATCCTTTCAGTTTCGACCTGAAAGTTGCTTTCATATAAATAACAGCTCTTTCTTTTCCAACTTCTCCTTTTTCTTTTACATTTTTCAACAATCTTAAAGAAAACAGCGCCATAAATCCTCCTATTACAAAGAAGAAGTTCCAGCCTTTTAAAGCAATTATCGGGAGACTGTTAACCACGTTGGCACTTTTCCACTCCAGGTTCCATATAAATTCGTGATTTGCAAAAAAATCAGCCATTAATCCTCCAATCATAGGTGCGATGGTTGAAAATAAGGCCACCATCATGTTTTTAGAAGTGAGGTATACTATAGCTTCTTCCTTCGATGCCAGTTTTAGTCCGATATTTGATAACGCAATGTTTACTCCTGCGGTTGACATCCCGCTAAGGATATGAATAATAGCAAGCAAACCTATGCTGTAATACATAGTGGGTGCCATTCCTACAAAAGCCCAGGCAACAATACAACCTACATAAATAGGGGCGCTTATCCTGATAATTGTTTTGTTACTGAACCTGTCTGCGTAGCGGCCCCATAATTTTAATGCAGAAATACTGCTTATCTGGTTTACTATTCCGAAGAGGATAATATAGGACAGCGGCAATCCGAGTGTTTTTAACATAAAAACAGAGAAGAACGGCGTTGCCATATTTAAAGAGAATGCCCAGAAGGAATGGAAAACCATTAAGTTCCGGAAGTTCTTATCACGCAAAGGTTTTTTAAACAGTTTAAGGAAATTTTCATTTGAAAGGTACGATTTAGGCTCGGGTGTACGCGAAAGGGCGTAAACCCCCAGCATGCCAAGCAAACCACCAACTAAGAACATTAAAGAGTAGGCAATAATTTCTTTATCGGGATGATGTGCTTTTATGTAATCAAGCGAAGTAGCTACCAGAAGGCTCATGGTAACATTTAATATTTGCGTTACGCGGCTGCGATGAGAAAAATAAGTTCCAAGCTTATTTTCAGGAACCAGGTCTTTCATCCACGAATTCCAGCTGGCACCGGCAACAGAACCAAAAAAGTAATGAAAAAACAGTAAGAATATCAGTACCTGTATACTTGTGCTTCCCGAAAACATGAAGGGGAGCATACCAATTACCAGCAGCGGGAAACGGGCAATAAAGTTGCTTACTACAGAAATCGCCCTTCTGTTATTAAAACGGCGTACCAGCCAGATGGATGCTAACTGAAAAATACTCGAAAATGTAGGAAGAGCAGCCAGCAAACCTAATTGAAAGTTTGAAGCTCCTAAATGAATGGCGATTGCCACTAAAAATGCTCCTCCGGTTAAGGTAACCATGCCTTCTGCAGCAAGTCCGTCGGCAATTACTAATTTTAAACCTGAATTGATTTGTTTCTCTGACAGGTTTTCTGAAGGTTGTAAAATTTTCATAAGATAAAAGCTCGTTAAAGCTTTCCGAAAGGATTAGGAACTTCTTTTTCAGGTTTTAAAGGCTTGCAGTTAAAAAACCTTCTCAATCTATCTTAATCTCCCGAAATCTCTAATGGCGGTTTTGTTTTTAATCCGGGATATTTTACGGTTCAGGGATGAACATGTTACAATATATAGCGAGAATTTGGAGCGAATTATCTGCTTCAATATCCGGAATTCAGATAGCGCATATATACAGCTCTGCTTATGAGCTCTGCGCCCATTTTTTCAAGATGTTCACTTGCAATCTGGCAGTCAATTAAGCGGTAATTTTTATTGTTACACAACCATATTAATGCCGTTTTAGAAGCATTGCTCACCTTACTGAACATGCTTTCTCCACAGAAAACACTACCCGTTTTCACGCCATATAAGCCACCTACGAGTTCTTTGTTTTCCCATACTTCTACAGAATGTGCATTGCCTGATTTATGAAGTTCGATGTAGGCCTGCTGCATTTCGGCAGTAATCCAGGTTCCGTCCTGGTCTTTCCGATAAGCGGTAGCACAAGCTTTTATTACCTCTTCAAAAGCTTCGTTCTCTGTAACAATAAATCGCTCTGACCTTAAAACCTGGCGCATGCTTTTACTGATGCGCAGTTTTTCTGGAAAAAGTACAAAACGTTCATGGGGAGAGTACCAGAGAATAGGAGTTTCTTCTGAATACCAGGGGAAAATTCCGTTTTTATATGCCAAGATTAATCGCTGCGGAGAAAGGTCTCCCCCTACGGCTAACAAACCATCTTCATCGGCTAATTCTGCCGGAGGGAATACAAGGTCGGATTCCGAGAGTCGAAATATCATTTAAAAAAGAGAGGAAGGTTCTTAGTTGCCTGCCAGCTTATACTTTTCCCAAAACTCAATGGCATCGGTTATTTTACGCCGGTAAACGTCGTCACCGTAACCATAGCCTCCGTAGCCATATCCATAACCTCCATAACCGTAACTGCGATTTCGCGGGCTACGCTCCAGCACTGTTCTTTCCAGCCCGTTAATTTTAAAATTATAAGCAAGGGTTCCATCAAAAGATGCTTCAAGATTTAAGTACTGAAGCGGAACAGAAAGCTCGTAACGGAAAATGTTCTTGTCGTCAATTGTTGCTGTTGCCTGAATGCCGTATTCATTCTTAAGAGCAATGTTTCCATCCGGAAGTTCCTTCAAACCTTTTACAATTACTCCCTTTACTTTTGCAAGCTGCAACTTGTTGAGCTTATTAAAATCAGGAGGGCCGGCAGGGCGTTTTGCAGCAACAGGCATTGCTACACGATCAATATAGGGATAGGTTACCGTAATTTCCGGCTTCTTTTTTCCTTCTTTATTAATGCTGAAGCTGAATCCGAAAGTGAGAATTTTTCTTATCATTTGCGGATCCGCAGTTTTTACAGCAAGGTAGAATGTTGAATCGTTGTTGCCAACAGCATAGGTTATGTTAGCTTCGGGATTATAAACCCGTAAAGAATCGTTCCATTCAGAAAAGTTTCCGTCAATGACGATGGCCCTATCCAGAAGCTGATTTTTGGAAATGTCATTTTTTTGAGAAAACCCCTGTGAAGTAATAAAAACGGTGAATAGTAAAGAAAAAATTAAACTTCTTTTCATACAATAATCGACTTATCCTGCTTATATAAGTTTAATAAAGTAAGCAATTATTTTTTAACTCTACCTGTTCAATTACTTTCTTCTTCCCATATCGTGGCCACGTTTACGATCATTTCTACTGCTTTCTGCATATCCTGGACCGAAACCCACTCCTGTTTGCTGTGAAATGCATGTTCTCCTGCAAACAGATTAGGACAGGGCAATCCCATAAAAGATAGCCTTGAGCCATCCGTTCCTCCGCGGATACTTCTTAACTGAGGATTTAAACCGATTCTTTCAATCGCTTTGCGGGCATATTCAATTACCTTTGGATGCTGATCTAAAACATCTTTCATATTGCGGTACTGCTCTTTTATTTCCAGTTTAAATGAAGAGCCAGGATATCCCTGCATCACTTCTTCTGCAATAAGCTCTAAAATTCGTTCGTGTTTTTTTAACTCATTTGTAGAAAAATCGCGGATAATAAATTCAACGGTTGCTTCTTCAATAGTTCCGTTTACAGCTACAGGATGAATAAAGCCATCCTTTTCTGCTGTGCTTTCCGGCGAAAGTTTGTCTTTTGGTAGTAAAGCGATTATTTCAGCAGCAATTTTAATGGCGCTTTCCATTTTCCCTTTTGCAAAGCCGGGATGAGCACTTACTCCCTTTATTGTAAGTATGGCGCCGTCTGCGGAAAACGTTTCATTTTCCATCGTGCCTTTTGATTCTCCGTCAATTGTATAGGCGTACACAGCACCTAACTTTTTAAGGTCAACCTTATCAACTCCACGGCCAATTTCTTCATCAGGAGTGAAAAGAATTTTAATTGCACCGTGCTTTACAGCCGAGTTCTGCATTAAAAAATTAGCTGCGTCCATTATTTCAGCAACTCCTGCCTTGTTATCCGCTCCAAGTAAAGTGGATCCGCTGGCTGTTATAATATCTTCACCAATTTTGGATGCCAGATCCGGGTGTTCATTCTGTTTTATAACCTGTTTCGGGTCGTCTGGCAATACCAGATTTTGTCCCTGATAGTTTTTATGTACCATTGGTTTTACATTCGCTCCGCTTGAATCAGGAGAAGTGTCCATGTGGGAGCAAAAACAAATTACCGGAACATTTTTACCTGTGTTGGAAGGGATGGTAGCATAAACATATCCGAATTCATCCAGCGCTGCGTCTTCTATTCCCATTTCTTTCAACTCTTCTACCAGCAGGCGGCCTAAGTTCTTCTGTTTTTCGGTTGAAGGACAGGTTGGAGAATACGGATCAGACTGCGTATCTATGGTAACGTATTTCAAAAAACGCTCCAGGAAGGTAAAATTATAATTCAGAAACATAATATTAACTTTAACGTACAAAACCAATTCAGTGAATTAACCTAATTTTGGTGAATTTTTAGAATTTATTGTAGTTTTACAATACTTTTAAGATTTGCTCTCAATACTTCAATACGTTGAAAAAAGCGCTTTTACTATTATTTGTTTTACTTACCTGTAAAGTATCTTTTGCGCAATATAATTTCTACCGAATGGCTGTTGGTCTCGGTGTAGGCGCAAACGCAGCTTTCGCTGATCTTGATAAAAAAACACCTTCTTATTCTATTATCGCTACCGGCGATTATTACATTACTCCTTTTCTTACAGCCGGACTGGAATTTCAAAACGGATTAGTTACAGGAGGCGACCGGTTTACCGATCCTCATCTTCGTTATTTTAAAAATAATTATACCTCTATCACAGCAAATGGAAAAATCAGTATCGGGCAGGTTGTAAACGTTGATCTTTATCCAAAGTGGTATTTCATCCGCAATCTATACATGGGAACTGGTATTGGAGTAATTATGAATAACCAGAAGGAAATAGTTAGAAACAAGCCCCGCCCAGATGGAACTATTTATACTTTCCCCGGAAAAGATAAAAGCATGGGCTTGCTGTTACCTGCTGAAATTGGTATGAATTTCGACCTGAAAACCGATTACTGGGGCTATACCCGTTTTGTTGTAAGTGCAAAGTACCAGTTTAACGTAACCTTTGGCGAAGGACTGGACGGTTATAACGATCCGCCGACAATTTTTAAAAATGTAAGTCCTGATATGCTGGGTGTTGGCAGTATTGGTATAAAATATACCTTCGGCCCCGAGGGATTATGGTAAAAAACTGTATTTTTCCCTCATGCAAGAATACATTAATGAAACTCCCGTAGCCAGTGTAATTTTTTTACTTACCATCGTAACAAGTTTGTATGCTTTTTATAACGAGGAAGTTTACGGCAAATTTATGCTGCATCCATACAGTGTAAACAGAGGAGAACGTGTTTATTCTATTTTTACCAGCGGTTTAATCCACAAAGACTGGGGGCATCTTTTCTTTAACATGCTCTCTTATTATTTTTTTGCTTTTAATCTTGAAAAGATAATCGGCCACTGGCAATTCGCGGTTTTATACATTGCCAGCCTTGCTTTAAGTGATATAAGCACTATCATAAAACACAAAGATCATTTCTGGTATAACAGCCTGGGTGCTTCGGGCGCTGTATCGGCAGTGGTATTCAGCTTTATTTTATTTTACCCGCTTTCATCAATGATGATATTTCCAATTCCGATCCCAATTCCGGCAGTACTTTTCGGGGTACTTTATTTAGCCTACAGCGTATATGCTTCCAAACAGTCGAGCCATATAAACCACGATGCGCATTTTTACGGCGCTATTGCAGGAATAATCCTCACCATTATTTTTTACCCCAACGTAATTTCTTACTTTTTCAACCAGCTGCTGCATAGAAGTTAAACTTTATTTAACGTATTCTCTACCAAGTTGCCTGGAATAAAATTGTTATCCTCGCTAAACAAAAAACTCAGGGGATTTTCGGGGTCTTTAATAATTTCAAATAAGCTATATCCCCAGGGTTTCCAGAAGTTTTCCAAAACCTGTCCGTAGGTTTTATTTTGCCATGCATCAAAAAGGGGCTGTCCACTTATGCTGTAAAAAAGCATGCTTTCTATAAAAATAGTTTCTTCCGTTGGCAGAATGGTATAATCGGGCAGGCGGTTAAACAGGTAAGATGAATAAAAAAACCGCCCGCATACTTCTTCAAATTGGATGGGATGTAAGATTTTTCCTTCAAGCTTTCCCAGCATTTCTTTATGGAATGTTTTGTTTGCTCCGTTATCCTGAAGGCACCCAATTATGCCAAAATCCTTCATCCGTAAAGAAAAGGTTAAGGTGTTTATTTCATCGCGATAGCTAAAGGTGTTTTCGGGATTATTAACAGGAAATACTAAAATAGACCAGGGTTTCACTCCTTCAAATTCAACAGGCCGTATAAGCGACTGCAGCATAAGGTGCAAATTACTGAACTTGTGGATTAACGTTTGGGAGAAGTTAAAGGCTTCTCCGGACGCACGTTGTTGTTTAAGCCCGTTTCTTATTTCAAAATGGATCATACCGTAAACCCATTTGCAGATCCATTGAAAAAGGCGTATTTCAGAAATTTCTTTTATCTGCTTATAGCCTCCGAGCGCAGCAGCAGAGATTTCATTCTCAAGAGCCTCCATTGCCAATAAGGTTTGTTCTGAAGCAGGCAGCAGGATATCTGAATAATTTACAATTCCTTCATCTAACAGTTTTATAGGTTTCTGCTCCAGGTCAAACGCTTCGATCAGCCATTTTGGAAACACATTTGTTTTTATCTGGGTATTTTCTCCGCTTAAAAAGCAGGAAGTCTGGTTAAATGTAAAACGGTCAAAAGGACGAAATAAAGGCTTAATCATCGCCCAAATTTACAAACATCTTCAGCTAAATATTTATTTATTATAGAAAGATCGAATCTCTCTTGATACACGATCGAACATTTCCTGTTCAGAAAGTTGGATAAGTATTTCAATGGGTTGAGGATCGGGCGGGGGAACAGAAGCCATCAGGATAGACGGGTCTAAAGCCCTGGGGTCTCCCTGAATATTTTCTGCATAAATTCTATTCCAGTTATAACGCGGCACAAACACACGTTGGAAGGATTTATCCTCTTTTCCTGAAAATTTCAAATTGACGGATAAACTGGCGTCTGTACGTATCTGCTCCCGGATAATATCTGCGCTGGCTCTTACTATTCCATATATTGGATTTCCGCCCGCATCTTTGCCTATTATCACAGATCTTGAAAATGTTCTTCTGGTTCGATATTCGTTTTTAGGCCAAATTGTGAGATTCTGTATATCGATGCTTAAAGTTACATCGGCTGGTTCATCTTCTTCTGCCAGTCCCAAATCTACCTTTTGAAACCTTTCTAAAGCATCAAGCATCTTCAAACTGTAATAATCAAGGTTTGTGGAAACCAGATCAGGATCGTTACTTTTTACATTGATAACCATGCTGACCTTTTCTGCCGGAGTCCTATGTCTTTTAGTTGCGCAGCCGCTTAGTATTGAAGTAGTTAAAAAAAATAATATAAAGTATTTAAGACTAGATGTCATATCTGATTAACAAGGAATAGTTAATTTGGTGTTAGAAGTATGAAATCTCTCTTATCTTTAATTTTTAATGAAGATAACTTATAAGCCCTTTGAACTTGAACTTAAACATCCCTTCCGCATTTCAAAACATACCAGGACTTCAACGCCCTTAATTTTATTAGAGATTTCATCTCAGGGATTTACCGGGTACGGGGAAGCTTCGATGGTGCCTTACATGGGAGAAAGTGTACAAACTGCAACGGATTTCCTCAAAAAAGTTAATCTTGACTGGGTAAATTATCCTTTTGATTTCGCTGCTATAAATAATTACCTGGATACCCTTGCAAGCGGAAACCCGGCAATAAAAGCAGCCGTTGACATAGCCTTGCATGACCTTAAAGGAAAAATTGAAGACAAGCCCTGTTACAGTTTTTTTAATTCTAACCCGGCACAAATGCCCTTAACATCACAAACTATTGGGATTGATACGTTTGAAATAATTAAACTGAAAGTTGCAGAAGCGGTTAAATGTAAAGTGCTGAAAGTGAAACTGGGCAGTGCAAATGATAAAGAACTTATAAGTGCCATTCGTGAAGTAACTGACAAACCTCTGTATGTAGATGCCAATCAGGGATGGACTGACCGAACCCACGCTTTGGAAATACTTTGGTTTTTGAAAGAGAATGGCGTTCAGCTGGTAGAACAGCCCATGGATAAAAACAAAATAGACGATAATGCCTGGATTACTCAAAATAGTCCCTTACCGATTATTGCTGATGAAGCTGTTCAACGACACTCTGATATTGAAAAGATAAAAGGAGCTTATCACGGCATTAATATTAAACTGATGAAAAGTGCCGGAATGTTTGAGGCGTATAAAATGATTGAACGAGCACGGCAGCTTAAGATGAAGATTTTGATTGGTTGCATGAGCGAAACCAGCATTGCCACTTTAGCAGCGGCAGCACTGGCTCCCCTTTGTGATTGGTGTGATCTGGATGGCCCTTTTTTAACAAAGAACAATCCTTTTAAAGATCCGGATTTTAACGAGGGAAGATACATTCTTACCGATAAACCAGGTTTAGGTCTGGAATTTAATCCGCAATAAAGCTATCTTTTTGCTGAAGCCTTTTTTCTGGTTAACTCTTTAACGCTCCTTATCAGGCGCATCTTTAAATATACAAACAGGGCCAGAATAAACACTACTCCGGCCATTAATGGATATTGCTGATGGTTGTATAGCCAAATGAGGCATAATACAAGCGTAAGAATACCCAGGTTGAAAAAAATATTTAATAAGATTTTTTTTATCATTTTAATAAACCTGCAGGTCCGGGTCTATTTCAGAAGCCCAGGCCAAAATGCCTCCTTCTAAATTATACAGATTGTCATAACCTTGCTGCTCTAATTGCTGAATAGCTGCAGCACTGCGTTTTCCGCTACGGCATTGCATAATAACAGGTTTATCTTTTGAAATTTTGTCTGCCTCTAAAAGTATTCCTGAAAGCGGGATATTCAGGCCTCCTAAATTTGACATTTCATATTCAAAAGGTTCACGAACATCTATAAGCTGGAAATCTTCTTTGTTATCCATCTTTTCTTTTAGTTCCTGTACAGAGATCTCTTTCATATTGTTATATTTTTTGCAAAGATAAGGGTTATAATTAAGCTCTTCTTCAGCCGAATATAAATAATAATTTTTCTGATTTCGTAACAACTTGAGGGCCTAAGCGTTTTAATAAATATTTGTCGCTGACATTAATGAAGAAGATAACTGATTTTTTCTGGTTTTGTTCCGGAGCCCATATTGAAACACTAAAAAAATTTCCTACAGAACATAATAAATTTGTTGGCATTGGTGCCACTATTTTCTTTACCGCTCTTTTTGCTACCCTTTCGGGTGGCTATGCAATGTATTTTGTTTTCTCAGGCTCTCCTGCAGCAGTTGTGTTTGCAGTTCTTTTTGGACTTATCTGGGGCCTGGCTATTTTTAATATGGACCGCTACATTGTGAGCAGTATAAATAAAAGCGGAACCACGAATCAGCAAATAGCTCAGGCTACGCCACGTATTTTACTAGCCATTATGATTGGGATTGTTATTTCCCGGCCGCTGGAATTGAAGATTTTTGATAAAGAGATCAGGCAGAAGCTTAAGACAAGTTACTTGAACGGGCAGCGCTCAAAGATAGACACACTGAACCGTACCTTTTCCAATAAATATTCAATGGAACTGGCGAAACTGCAGGATTTAAACAGCGAGCAGGACTCGCTGACGAAAGATATTAATCGGTCCCGTTATGTGTTAAATCAGGAAGTATTTGGCGATAAAACAAACCAGACTTCCGGAATTGTTGGTTACGGCACCTATGCCAAGCAAAAGGATGCGGTTATTAACCAGAAACTGGAAAGGCTGAATGCGGTACGACAGGATATAGCTAAAATGGAGAATTTTATTAACCGTCGGAAAGACCTGGACGGCATATCCACCGAGCGGATGTTTAGCGGAAAGCAACTGGACAGCCTGGTAAACGTAGCCGGTTTTGCAGACCGTAACTGGGCTTTGGGCCAGCTTTCGTTCAATGCCGACGGAACAAGAGAACTGGGTACATACCTTGCGATTTCGTTTATAGGCTTCCTGTTTATTTTATTTGAATGCCTGCCGGTTTTTGTAAAGCTAATGAGTAACCGCGGCCCGTACGATATTGCTGTGGGCAATGTTGAAGAATCTTCCATTTACGGCTCCTATAAAAATAAGGATTACGATATTGCCGTTACAGATGGCGTGCAGGATACCAAAATAGAAACCGAAATAGATAAACAGAAGCAAATAATAAGAGGACAATCGGAAAAAGAGCTACAGAATTATTCCTGGGATTAGTTCAATATCTCTTTTATATCCTCAGCTGATAAAGATTTAACAAAGCTGTCTTCTGTAGTTATCAGGCTTTCTGCTACCGATTTTTTCCTGCTTTGTAAAGCAAGGATTTTTTCTTCTACCGTATCTTTTGTTATAAATTTATAGATAAACACTTTTTTATCCTGCCCGATACGGTGTGTTCTGTCAACAGCCTGCTGTTCTACCGCGGGGTTCCACCACGGGTCAAGAATAAAAACATAATCAGCTTCTGTCAAGTTTAAACCTACTCCGCCAGCCTTTATGGATATTAAAAAAAGCTTAATGTCTTTATTTTCAGTAAATTCTTTTACTACTTCTCCACGGTTTTTTGTAGCTCCGTCCAGATAACTGTAAACCGTTCCTTCTTTATCAAAATGTTTCCGGTAAATGTTCAATTGCCTTACAAACTGAGAGAATACCAGTACTTTATGTCCGCGGGAAAGCACTGTTTGGAGTGCGTTTATTACGTTTTCAAATTTTCCCGACTCGCCTTCATACGATTCATCTACCATTGCCGGATGATTTGCAATTTGCCGGAGTTTTGTTAAACCCTGAAGGATTTGAACCTGTGAACTTTTATAGGTTCCGTTCTCAATGTTCTGTAACAGTTCATTTCGGTATTCTGACTTGATTTTTTCATATACCTGCGACTGTTCTTCGTTCATCTGGCAATAGAACAGTTGTTCTGTTTTTTCAGGAAGTTCCGTTGCTACCTGGGCTTTTGTTCTGCGCAAAACAAACGGTTTTATTAAAGCCTGGAGTTTTTTCGCTTTTTCTTCATCTTTCTTTTTTTCTATGGGAGTTACAAAATTATCTTGGAAAAAATGCTGATTACCAAGTAAACCCGGATTTATAAAAGACATTTGAGACCAGAGGTCATTAACGGAATTTTCAACAGGTGTACCACTCAAAATTAACTTATGTTTCGACTTTAATTGCCGCACAGAGCGGTATGCTTTCGAGGCAGGGTTTTTAATATTCTGACTTTCGTCCAGAATAATATAATTAAAATAAAAGTTCTTTAGCTGGTCAATATCTACCCTTGTTATACCGTAGGTGGTAAATACAATATCGTATTCAGCAAATTTCTCCACTTCCTTATTTCTGAAAGTTCCTGTATGACAAAGGATCTTAAGTTCGGGAGCAAATTTTTGTGCTTCATTCTGCCAGTTATAAATAAGCGAAGTAGGCATAATGATAAGTGACGTAGAAGCTACCTGATTTTCTTTGTCTTCTTCCTTTATCTTTTGCAACAGCGCCAGCGTTTGAACCGTCTTACCCAAACCCATATCGTCTGCCAGACATCCTCCAAAATTGTAATTCCTTAAAAAATTAAACCAGTTATATCCCGCTTGTTGGTATGACCGTAATTTTCCATGAAAATTTAGAGGAGGCGTAATATCTTCTATTTCCTCAAATTCAGCGAGTTTCTGCAATTTCCGATCAATTGTAATGCTGGCAAGTTCGCTGTCGGCAAAGTCATTTATCAGCCCAATGTGATGTTTTTTTAGTTTTAGATGTTTACCTCCTTCTGCAAAAGCAAGTAAATTGCTGTATTGCGAAAACCACTTTTCGGGGATAACTGCAACTTCTCCCGAGGGTAACACAAATTCCCGAATGCGATTCAGGATATGATGTTTCAGATCAATAAAAGGTATTTGATACGGCCCGAAATGAACAACGGCATACATATCGAACCAATCGTTTGTTTCTCTGAATTCAAGATCAATTTTGGTATGTCCAAAAACAAAACGTTTATCTCCTTCAGGTTGTTCAAAAGCAAAGCCTTTAGCTAAAAGTTCATCGTGATTGTCGTTCAGCCAGTTTATTATGCTGAAAGAACGGTCCTCTTCCTCAGGATAATTTTGAGTAACTTCCAAAGTTGTAAATAAGGCTCCACCGGTTTTCAGGCCCATTTCAAGCAACTCATTTAATTTATTTTTTTCCCAGATTAAAGAGCGTTTTACACGATGAAAGATGTAGTCATCGCCCTGCTTTTCCATTCTCACAGTAACTTGGCGGTCGCTTCCGGCAGGGAAAACATATGTACCGTATTTAAAATATAACTGTAGTTGAGATATACCTCCTGCAACATAAATAACTTTTAATACGGGGCTTGCTTCAAACTTTTCCGTCCGGATTTCAAAGCCTTCGGCGTACACGTGATGCTTCTCTATTAAAGGGCAAACAAATTTCTCGAAGTACGTTTTCTCTGATGATTTTGGTATACCGATATAACGTTTATTGAGAAACGGCTGCAGTTTCTTCCCTTCAACATGTTCATCAAAAGGATAGAGTACCTCGTCTAAAAGAAGCCATGCCGGATGATTGCAAATTATCTGGGCGTCTTTAAACATGAACTCAATTCGGTAGCCCTGGTATTTTATTGTTGGAAAATACCGGGTTTCTTCAGCATTTCTTCTGAAATGGAACAGGACAGAAACCGGCTCTTCTGCAATGTGCAATGCTTTTTCTACCGGCCAGCCTTCCTTCCCCATTAAATATAATTCCTTATTTTTTAAGAGCCTGAGGGCTTCAGCAAGCTTCTTTTCTATTTTAGGGCGTATAACTCCATGCAGTTTCTCATCATAAATTTTAGAGAAAAACTCCATGGGCCGAATCGGTTTTTTATAAAATCTTTTGATTATATGCCCTTGCTCAACTTCTTCCAGAAGCTTAATGAGTTTTTTGTCTTCTTCGTCTAAAACCTGAGTAAACTCTTCTGCAGTTGTAGAAAACAGCCGCTGATATGTAAGCGAGAAATCTCCGTCCGGATTTAATTGTACAACATGCGGTTCAATCAGATAACCCAAAAACTCATGTTTGCAAATAGAATAAACAATTTTAAAAGGCTTATTAGTATCAACGCGTAACATTCGTAACGAGAATAAACAAGTAAAGGCTATCCAATTAAAAAATTGTAAACGTAAGGATATTTCGGTGTTTTTTAAAGAAAAAAATTAAAGGTACTTGTGCTCTAGCAGCTATTTCAAAAAAGGGAATTTTCATTTTCACGCAACCCACAAACTGTAAACAAATGAGAATATATGTGAAAAAATTAGGAAATAAACTCCACACTTTCAGAAATCTTTTCCCCATTATTTTAAGTTGTTTTTTTTATATAAAGCCTTAAACTGTCTTTTATGGCCAAAAATTCAATTTGGACTGTTTGTTGCTAAATGAGAAGCACATAGATTAAGAATATGAAAAGATTATTACTCATTACACTGCTAATTCCTGTTTTAATAGCAGTGTCATGTAAAAAAGAGCCCGGTAGTGCTGCAGAGGAAAATATAGATAAGATTGCTCCCGGCGATTTTGATTTTTCAACAACCAAAGAGATAAATTTCAAATTAAGATTGTTGTCAAATACAAATGAACCATTATCAGGTGTAATGGTAACGGTTACTAACCCGAAAAATGAAGACAAAGAGTCATCGTTGTTAAAAGCAATTTCAGATGCTAATGGGTACGTTGAGGGAACCTTTATAGTTCCTACACCTCTGGATACTGTTATTGTTTCACCAAATTATCCCGGACTGCTTAATAATCTTAAGGCGGTTATTAATAATAGCAGTAACACTATTGATGCTACAATTGGTGGAGAAGAAAGCTTTGGTGGAGATATTGTAGTTGAAAATGAATTAAGCATCACTAAAAACGCTGTTTCATCA
This sequence comes from Rubrilithobacter danxiaensis, assembly GCF_047272945.1. Lineage (NCBI taxonomy): Bacteria > Pseudomonadati > Bacteroidota > Sphingobacteriia > Sphingobacteriales > Sphingobacteriaceae > Rubrilithobacter > Rubrilithobacter danxiaensis. The sequence continues at coordinate 27,362 of NZ_JBKOPS010000009.1, read as the reverse complement.
TTAAATAAAATAATGGTGGTATCTGGTGGAACAGACTATGTTTATCCGGATGGAGGTTCTTCTGCAACTTCAGTTTACCAGCCATCTGGTAAACCAAAATATCTTGAATCTTCACGGGATAATATTTCTCCGTCTTTGTTAAGTGCTATTAATGCCTCCCTCCCGGAACAAAAAGCACTTGCAAGCTATCATCCTGAATATTTATCTGATAACGCTGTTACCACTCTTAATATCACAAAGAAATCTACTGTCTGGATTACTTTTGTATCAGAAGGAGCAGACTATTACAATAGTTTAGGTTACTATACATATCCTACCAATAACCCGCCTAAAAAACAAAAAGATATAGATGAGGTAACTTTAGTTTTTCCTAATACTTCCATGACAGGTTCTGGAGGAGGTTTAACTTCAGGAGATAAGGTAAAACTTGGCGAATTTAAAGCGGGAACATCTATTGGCTTTGTTTTGATACAGAATGGCTGGACAAAATCTGGATCGTCCTACGGAGTTGATCTTGATAAAACAAAGTTTTATTCTACTTCTAAACTTAACCCAGAATCAAGCAATTCATTAAAAAAGCATTCTGTATTATTATATAATGATATTTATAATCTTTTCTTAATTGGTTTTGAGGATTTAAACCGTCAAACTGAAACGTCGGTTAATGAAGGCGATTTCAATGATGTAATTTTCTATGCAACTGCAAGTGAAGCAAATAGCTTCAGTAAAACCGGTGTAGTTGAACTGGATAACGGTGGAGATACAGACGGAGATGGAGTAAAAGATGAGTCTGATGAGTTTCCTAATGATCCTGCACGTGCGTATACAACAACTACGGGCTGGAGTACCCTTGCCTTTGAAGACCGCTGGCCGGAAAAAGGTGATTATGATTTAAATGACCTGGTGATAAATTACCGTTATAAATTTACCAATAATGCACAAAACAAAATTGTAGATATGACAGGTGATTTTACAGTTGCGGCGGTTGGTGCTTCATATGAAAACGGGTTTGGTGTAGAATTTCCTTTCAGTCCCAATATAGTAAGCAAAGTGACAGGACAGAAATTTATTAAATCCTATATCCAAAAAGCAAGTAACGGATTGGAAGCAGGCCAAAGCAAAGCTGTTATTATTCCTTTTGATAATTCTAAGGCCCTGATAGACAATTATGCTGGCGCTTATTTCGTAAATACACGGCCTACTATGGAGAAGGTAGCTGGAGACACTGCCCATGTTTATATCGAATTTACTTCTCCTGTTGCTTCTTCAACATTAGGAAGTGCACCATTTAATCCTTTTATGATAAGTAACCAGAGAAGGGGATACGAAATACATCTTCCTGGTAACAAACCAACTGATAAGGCAGATATGTCTTTATTTAAAACTGTTGATGATAATTCAAACCCGGCAACTAATCGTTATTATTTAACTAAAGATAACTGGCCCTGGGCAATTAATATAGCCGAACCCTTTGCTTATCCTACAGAAGAAAGCCTTGTAAGTAAAGCTTACCTCCATTTTCTTGAATGGGCCGGTTCGGGAGGAACATTATATCCCGACTGGTATAAAAACACAGCAAGCGGGTATCGAAATAACGGATATATTTATTCCAAGTAATTGTAGCTCTCATAATAAGAACGGCTGTCTGATCAGGACAGCCGTTTCTGTTTAGGAGATAGCTATTTTTCTGCTTGTAATATCAGTACTATTTCAACTTCCGCGGATTAAATAAAATACTGAAATCCGTAAATCTATTATCAGAAGTTTTTAAAGAAAAGTCAAAACGATGATTCATCAGAATTTCGCGGATTAACGTTAACCCCACTCCTTGCCCGTCTTTTTTTGTACTGAAGAAGGGTGTAAATAAATTAGCCTCAACCTGTTCTGATATTCCTTTGCCATTATCTCTGATAATAAGTTGGGGCGGAGAAAATTCAGTTATGATTTGAATCCTTCCCTGAGTTTGAGGTTCAATAGCATCTATTGCGTTTTTTATAATATTGATAATTGCCTGTTCCAGTTGCTGAATATCTGCTTTTAAGTTTAAGGGTTCGGGGGAAAGGTGAAATTCTATTTCTATCCCTTTTTCTTTTGCTCTTAGTTCAAGTAACTTTCCTGCTGAAATGAGCAGAAGGTTAATATCAAGCAGCTTTTTATCAGGTGCCGGAAGGCGTACCACGTCTGCCAGATTACGCATAAAAATATTCAGGTTATTATTTCTTTCTATGGCAACCTGTAATGCATGTTGAAGTTCCTGATGAGAAGCTTGCTGCTGCTGGATCAATAATGCGGAATTCATAATTGAGTTTACCGGCCCGATCGTATTGTTTACCTCATGCGCCATCATCCGGATTACTTTTCCGTAAGCTTTTTTTTCTGCTACCAGTATTTCGGCGCTCAGTTCTTCTATCATGATAAAATAACGCGGAAAACCGCGATCAATAAAAGAAGATTTTTGACACTTATAGCTTTCTAACCCATTTATGCTTACAATTTTAGACTCCCCAGTTTTCAGAACGCTGATTTCTTTCAGTACGGGATGTTCAATAGATTCAACAGGTTTATTAATCAGTGCTTCATTCTTTAATCCAAGAAATTCAGATGCACGCGGATTGAGCTGAGAAATATTATTATCATAATCAAGTACTATGACTCCTGTTGGGGAAGTATTTATCAATTTTTCAAGGAACAGGTGCTGTTCTTCCTGCAAGGTGCGTTCTGTTCGTAAACTGTCAATCATGTTATTGTAAACGTGAATCAACTGGTCCATTTCGTACTTTCCGGTAGGAAGGAATTTTACATTAAAATCTTTGTCGGTTATTGCATTAATACCTTCCAAAAGCATTCGTAATGGTTGAAGGAGCTGCTTGTACAATTCCCACGATAAATACAGTGAAATGAGGATAAATACTTCGGCAAGAATGAAAAGGATTTTATTTTCTTTAAAAATCAGGAAAGTGAGGACAAGCGTAGTTAAATGAAGTATCAGAACAAAAAGAAGGTACTTAGTCCGCAGTTTCATCGTATGGAATATTATATTTTTCTAAACGGCGGTACAAGGCATTACGTGTTATACCCAAAGAGTTTGCTGCTTTTGTAATGCGGTTTTTATGAAACTCCATAGCTTTTTTTATCATCATTACTTCTATCTCATCCAAACTTAATGTTCCCACCTCAGGAAGCTGCAGATTTCCTTTTTTCGCCGGAGACATTTCGTATTGCTGCTGAAAATCTTTCGTGTCAAGCTTGTCATGCCTGCTAACCAGAACTGTTCGTTCCACCAGGTTTTTCAACTGCCTTATATTTCCCGGTAAGGGCAGGTTTTGTAACCATTTCATCGCTTCGGCAGTTACAGTAAGGGCAGGGCGGTTATATACTTCTTTAAGATTGTTTGTGAAGAATGAAACCAGCAGCGGGATGTCTTTCGGCCTCTCCCGCAAAGCCGGTAATTTTACTGTTATCAGATTTATCCTGTAAAGGAGATCTTCCCTGAAAGTTCCCTTGCTTACCATTTCTTCCAGGTTTCTGTTTGTAGCACAAATTACCCGTACATCTACGGTTTTTGTCCGGCTGCTTCCTAAAACCTCATAAGTTCTATCCTGCAAAACACGCAGTAACTTTACCTGACTTCCCGCATCCAAATCACCAATTTCATCTAAAAATATCGTTCCTTTATTTGCCATTTCAAACCGGCCGATCCTGTCTGTCCGGGCATCAGTAAAGGCTCCGCGAACGTGCCCGAACATCTCACTTTCAAATAAAGAAGTTGAAATTCCGCCAAGATTAACTTTGATAAACGGGCGGTTACAGCGGAGGCTATTTTGATGGATTGCTTCTGCAATCAGCTCTTTTCCGGTTCCGCTTTCGCCATTAATTAATACTGAAGCATCTGTAGAGGCAACGTGCCCTATTGTATCCAGCAACTGAAGCATCTGATGATCTTCACCTATGATCTGCTTAAAATTGTAGAGCTTATCCAGCTGTTTACGTGTATGATTACCCGTTTTCTTTTCCTGGAGATTAAGCAGTGTTTTTACCGATTGCAGCAAATGTTCATTACTCCAGGGCTTATTAATAAAATCATTGGCCCCTAATTTCATTCCCTGCACTGCCAGTTCAATAGAGGCCCAGCCTGTAATCAGAATAACAGGAACAGCGGGACTTACCTGTTTAATCTTTCCAAGCAGTTCCATACCTTCTATTCCAGAAGTATCAATTGAAAAATTAAGGTCGAGAATGATCAGAGAGGGTTCCTGTTTTTTTATAGCGTCCAAAGCCTCTTGCTGCGAAGCGGCAGACGTCACTTTATATCCCTCACTTTGCAGCAAGAGCACTAATGATGTTCTTACTGCGATATCGTCATCAATAATTAAAACCATAAAAACCGATGTTAATTTAAGGATTATTCTTCATGCAAAGCAACTGCCGGATAAATTGCTGCAGCCTGTTTTCCGGGATATAAAGCACAAATAGTAACAAGTAAGTAAATAAACGCAATTGAAAGCAGCAGTGCGGTTATATAAATATGTGCCGGAAGATCAAATACATTTAGTAAAGGAAACTGAATGGCAAAGAAAGAGCCGATAATTAACGACAGTGTGGCAAGGACGAGGGCCTCCCCGACCAGTTGTTTCGATATTGAATTTCCAGAAGCACCAATTGCTCTCCGTAGGCCGATTTCGCCCCTGCGTTTATTAATATTATACCATAACACTCCAAACAGGCCTAAGGCTACGTTGATTATTAAAAACGATGCTACAATAAGAAGAATTAACATGGGCACCAGGGTTACTTTATTCTTGCTTACCAGTTTTTTATCTAAGTGTTCAATTTCTGTGTTTGCATTTTTGCTGAAATTTGAAAGTGTCTTGTATAGCTTTGCTTCAAAAGCGGCATTCGCATCGGGATCAACTTTTATAAGTATCGAATTTTGATTTTTATAATCTGCAGAGTCGAGAACCCGGAAAAGGCCGTTGCCGGCATCCTGATAATCTCCCTTACTCTTAAAATCGTGAACAACACCTACAACTTTAAATTTTTCAGGGTCTGATGAAATAATTTTTCCTATAGGGTCTTCATTCCCAAAAAGGTTTTCTTTTAATGTTTCATTGATAACAACAGGCTTGGTTCGTGAGGTAATCATATCCCGACTGTACCAACTACCTTTTACTAATTGCAAATCCAGAACGTCTTTATAAGAGCGCTCACCGAGGTAGAAGTCGCTTAATGCCTGTTTATTTTTATAGGAAAGCATGGAGTTAAACTGATTCATTGAAAAGGGGACGTTATTCCCAGAAAAGCTCAGTAATTTTACCTGGGGCATGGAAGAAATGATATTTCTGAGAGCCTCTATAGACATCATTACAGAATCATTTCTATTTATGCCGGAAGGAACTGTATAACTGACTGTCCAAACATTCTCGTATTTAAAGCCGGCATCCTTTTTATAGTTATTATAATAAAAAACTACCAGTGTAAACACTGCAAACAGAACTGCAAAGGATACAAGCATTTCAACTATAAGCAGAAAATTCTGCTTTTTCTTGTTCCATATAAGTTTAAATAAGTGCGAAAGCATATTTCTATTTTTTTAATGATGACTATCTATTGTGCTTTTAAAGCCTTAACTACGTGCAATCTTGACATCCGCCAGGCGGGATAGACTCCTGATAGAAGGCCAAAGAATAATGATGCGAGGATGGTGTAGGCAAAAACACTTAAATCAATACCGAAATTGGCATTTTGAATCAGTTGACTTTCGTTAACAAAATGTATTACAACACCGGCAAATGCCAGCCCTATCAAACCTCCAAGCAATGTCAGGATGATATTTTCTACAATAAACTGGATAACGAGCGTTCCGGAAGATGCGCCAAAGGCCTTTCTTACTGCAATTTCTGACGAGCGTTCCATAATCCTGCTGATATTTATATTAACCAGGTTAATAGTTGGAAGAAGCATAATCAGCAGTACGAACAGAAAGATGGTAATTCCAAATTTTGTAATTCCCGAATTATTTCCGTCCCCAAAAATTATGCGTGTAAAAGTTGCAAGATAAGGATCAGCGCTGCTATGAAATTCGTCAAAATCTTTAGGGTTCTCAGGCGGTATCTTTGAAACTACAGACGCAAACTCTTCCTGAATTTTAGGGAGATCATCTTTTGACTTTGCTAAAAGCACTGCTACATAATTGCCCATATATCCTTTATTCCGGTAATCTGCCTTTGAAATAGTGTATGGAAGAAACATATCTGCATAAGAATAGATCATAGTTACCGGACTTGCTTTCACTACTCCTACTACCCTATATTGAACATTGTCAGTTTCAATATACTTCCCCACCGCATTTTTAACATCGCCAAAATATTCCCTTTTAGTATCGTCAGTAATTACAGCTATCTTTTCGCCGTTTGCTATTTGCTGCTTTGTATACGGTTTTCCTTCTATAAAATCATAGGAAATAACATCCCAGAAAGCTTCATTGGTATATTTTACATTAATAACAAATTTTTTATTATTAACATAGGTGTTGGTAGCGATAAACATCGAAGAGATACCAACTTTTTCAGGTGTTTTTAATGAGCCCGCATAATGGTCCATAAAATAAAAGCTGCCCGGACCCTGCATCATACCAAACTTCTTTGTATTTAGCTGTTGTAAGGTTGTGATGTATAAAGATCTGTCTTTGTTTAATTCCGGATAGCTGGTACTAATGGCATGATCAGCAAACGAGCTGAGCAGTATCAGGATGGTAAGCGTAAAGCTGATACCAAAAAGGCTGATAAAAGTGAAGAATTTTCTTCGCTGTAAAACCGCCAGGGCTATTTTTAAATAATTTTTTAACATGATTTTTGAGCTGTAGGTTGTGAGTAATAAGTTGTTGGTTTTGCTACTTTCAACTTTAAAATTATTGAACCTGTGATCCGTCAAATAGCCTTACTAAACGGTGCGTTTTACGGGCCATGTTTTCGTCGTGCGTAACCATTACTACCGTTGTGCCTTCCCTTTGGTTAAGATGAAGAAGAATATCCATAATCTCATTTCCCATAGCACTATCCAGGTTTCCTGTCGGTTCGTCTGCCAGGATAATGTCGGGTTTTCCAACAATTGCTCTCGCTATGGCAACCCGTTGCTTCTGACCACCTGAAAGCTGTGTCGGAAAGTGTTTCATCCGGTTGCTCAGCCCAACTTTTTCCAGTGCTTCTTCAGCTAATCGTTTCCTTTCTTTTGCAGATGAATCGCGATAGAGAAGGGGCAGTTCAACATTATCAAGTACTTTTAAATCATTAATTAAATGAAAACTTTGAAAGATGAATCCGATTTTTTTGTTACGGAACTGTGCCAGTTGCTTATCTGATAAATTAGTAAGCTGCTGATTATCAATTTTAACATCACCTTTGCTCGGAGCATCAAGCAGCCCCATAATATTCAGTAAAGTACTTTTACCGCATCCCGAAGGGCCCATAATTGAAAGAAATTCTCCTTTTGACACATTCATACTAATGCTGTCCAATGCGATGGTTTCAACCGTATCTGTACGGTAAACTTTTTCAATATTTTCTAATCGTATCATATTCTTTTGATTTTTAAGTTTAATAGGTTATTTTCTGATTTTTTTCGAAATCATACAGAGATAAATATCTTAACTGATAATAAGCTCCCCAGAAATCGCGAAGAGCAAAAATGTAGTCACGTTTTGCCTGGTCTTTTTCCTGGAAAGCGATACTCAAATCTGTAATACTTAGATTCCCAAGAAGATACCGGTCTTTTGCTATCTGGTATTTTTCAGAAGCAATACTATCGGCATTTGCAGTAAGTACCAGTTGATCTTTCATCATCTCAAATAAGGTTACCTGCGTTACAATTTCCTGGGTAAAGTTTTGCTTATCCTGCTCTACTGCATATTCGGTAAACTGTTCATTTGCCTGCGCAGTCTTAGTTCTTGATTTTGATCTTCCCCAATCCATTATCGGTATATCCAATTCTAATTGAACCAATTGCTGGTTTTGCGGCGACTCGTAAACCTGGAACATTTTTGAGGCGCTTTTTGAAAAACCTAACCTCGCAGTTAACGTAGCATTTAAGCCATTATCGCCTTTAGCTTTAGCAACATCTCTTTTCGCTTCTGCCATCCGGCGAATAAAAGCAATAGCATCCGAGCGGTTTGCATACGCTTCAGAAATCACTTTTTCGGTTGCTACATTCATGTTTATACTTGCTTGAGGAGGCAAAAGGGCAATCTTATCAGTACTTAAAAGCCCGGTGTACGAACGAAGATTAAGCGTGGCGATTTCCATGTCGCGTTTGGCAATTCCGACTGCTTTTTCGGCTTTTAACTGTTCAAGCTGTAGTTGCAGAATTTCGTTTCGTGTTATGCGGCCTAATTCAAGCTTCATATTTGCTACTTTCAGTATGTTTTCGGTATTGCTTAAATTCGTTTCGGCAATTTGCAGGTTTACCTGAGCAAGAAGAAGGTCGAAGAAATACGAGCTGGCATTTATTGATATTTTTTCCATCGATTCGATGTACGCCTGCTTGCTTTCATTGTATTTTAACGGTTCAATTTTCTTATCCCATCTTAAACGGTTAAACTGAAATAAAGGCTGACTATAACCGAGTGCATACGGAACACCGTTGTACAACACATTATTCCGGTCAAAATCATCAAAGCGCTGCATCTGGGTAGTGCCGAAAACAGTTCCGCCAGTTGCAGAAATGCTTTGGCTGAACGACAGATTTAGCGAAGAATTATTATTTCGTACCGGCTGAAAATCAACTGTTCCATTTGGTTGCAGAACCTCGGCGTAAGTTTTGCTGTATCCCGGAAGTATTCCCTGAAGAGATAGCTGCGGCTGGTAGTTGGATTTGAACGTCCGCCATTCCCAATACCGGGTTTCTTTAACGGTAGAAGCCTGTCGTGCCGCAATTGACTTATCTTTGGCCATTGCTACTACTTCCTGCAAGCTTAATCTGATAGTATCTTGCAAATCCCGAGAAAAACCAGTGCTCAATTGTCCCGAAAGTAAAATTGTAAGTATATAAATAGCTTTCATCAGACTAATTGGTAATGGTTATTGCCTTTGCATTTTTGTAATCACTCATATTAGACGTGATTACCACTTCCCCGGGTTTCACATTGTCTTTAATTTCTATGTAATCAAAGTTTGATAAACCGGTATGAACTGTTCTTCTTTCTGCCTTGTTTCCTTTTACCACGAAGATTTCCTGCAAGTCGCTTCCTTTAAAAGCAGCACCATTTGAAACCCGGTACACGTTTGTTTTGCTCTCTGTAACAAGAAACACGTCTACTTTCAGGTTAGGCCGCAGCAGTTTATTATCTCGTTCATCTAATTGCACATCAAAAGAAATAAGGCCGTTTTGGACGGAGGGAGAAACCATTGTTACGATCCCTGTTAATTTTGTATCATTTATGCGGATGATGGCCTGCATTCCTTTATGCAGCTGGTCCAGGTAACTGTCGGCAATAGTTCCCGAAACTTTGAAACTTTTAAGATCAGCAATGCGGGCCAGCGTTTCGCCTTCGCGGATACTGGCTCCAATATTTTTATTAACCCAGGTTACAACTCCGGATCTGTTTGCCATAATATCAGCTTCTTTCAGTTTCTTTTCCAGTTCACGAAGATCATTTTCCTGAATAGCAGCTGCGAGTTCTGATTCTTTCATCTCCGCTTTCATGGTTTGCACTTTGTTCTGAATTTCGTTCTCCAGTTGTTTCTTCTCCAGCTGTGCTACTTTCAGATTCAACTCGGCCTGCGCAACATCTTCTTTAGTTGCGCCACCAGCCTTATACAGCCTTTTTGTATCTTCAAGCGAAGCTTTTAAACTGTTAATTTTTAGTTGCTTGATCTCGTTATTTGACTGGATGTCGAAAAAGCTTTTATCCAGTTCGAGCTTTAGTTTATGAATACTGTTGCGTTTTGATTCGAGCTGAAATTTCTGCTTTTCATATTCAACCTCAGCAGAAGATTTATCGAGTGTTAAAATCGCCTGGCCCGGTTTTATTGAAGTTCCTGCATCAATCAATACATTTTGTACTGAAGAATTGATCGGGCTGGTTATTACCTGTTCAAATTCCGGTAGAATTTCGCCGGAAGCATTTATCGTGTTTTCTACGTTTCCCACTTCTACAACAGCAGTAGCAATTTCCGAGCGTTTAACTGTGCTCTTCACAAAAAACCGGAGCATCCAAACAGCTATAATCAGGCAGGTAACAAGTATTCCTATTGTGAAGAAGAGTTTCCTTTTCCTCTTCGTTATTATCTCTTCAGTAATGAGTTTATCCATAATTTTTGGATCATACTTATTCCAAAGAAATGCCAAAGATAAAATACTGATCTTCAATTATATAGAAAAAATGAAGTTTAAAAAAATGTTCGAAATCGAACAAATTGTTCTGTTTTGTTAAGTTTTTAGATAAGAGTCTTTAATCAACTTTTATTTGCTTTAAATAAGGATAAAAAATCATTCAATTTTAATATCTCATTAGCCGAAAGAAGCAAAACTTTTTATCGGTGTTTTCGTAAAAATATTCTGATTTTCTGATGAAGTAGCTTATTTATGAGGGATTTTATTTCTGATAACTGGAATGATTTTTTTAATTTATCTCAGGAGTTTTTTTGTATAGCCGGTAACGATGGATATTTTAAGAGAATTAATGATTCTTTTATAAAGGCTCTGGGATACACGGAAGAAGAATTATTATCACGGCCGTTTAATGAATTTATTCATCCGGACGATTATCAGCCCACATCCCAAGAACTGGAATTAATTTCTGCTGAAAAGAAAGTTTCACATTGTGTAAACAGGTACAGGTGTAAAGACGGGCACTATATCTGGTTGTCATGGAATGGGAGCCGCATAAACAATACGCCATTTATCTTTTCTTCTGCCAGGGATATTACTGAGCATAAAGAAATTGAAAGGCAGCACAACCTGGCAGCAGAACGCCTGCATGCAATTTTAAATAAGTTTAACGAAGGTTATATTAACTTAAATAAAGACTGGATTATTACTGCCTTTAATCCGGCTGCAGTTCGAATTTCCCAGTACCCACCGGAGAAATTGCTAAACGCTTATTTCTGGGATCTTTTTGAGGAGGGATCGTTCTCGAAAAAGAAATTAAAAAAAGCGCTGGAAGAAAATGTTCCAATAACTTTTGAAGAATTTTCGCCTCGTATAAAAAGATGGAAAAGAGTGACGGTTTATCCTTACGATGGCGCTTTGACACTTTTTTATACAGACATTACCGAACAAAGAATTGCGCAGGAAAATCTTAAACTTAGCAATGAGAGGTACCAGTTAGTAAACAAGGCCACTAACGAAGCAATATACGATTGGAACATTTTGGAAAATGTGCTTTACTGGGGAGAAGGATATGAAAGAATATTAGGCTACAAAGAATACTCTTGTAATTTATCTGAATGGGCTCAACGTATTCATCCGCAAGATTTGGAAGGGATAGAAAATTCGATAGAGAAGGCGGTTTTACAGACTGACGTACAGTATTGGCAACAAGAATACAGGTACAAACGAATAGATGATACCTACGCTGTAATTGTAGACCGTGGCTACATCCTCCGTAATGAGAGCGGCGAAGCAGTACGTATGGTGGGTGCTATGCAGGATATATCGAAGAATAAAGAAAACGAATACAAAATATTGCAGCAAAATGAGCGCCTGCAACAAATTGCTCAAATCAATTCGCACGACATACGAAAGCCGCTGGCCAATATCCTCGGAATATTAGATATGCTGCAGGAACATAAAGTAGATACTTCAGCCGAACTGCTCGAACTGTTAAAGAAAAGCGGGGTTGAATTGGATGAAATGGTAAGGGAGATATCGAAGAAAACGGTGCTTTAATGCCGTAAGAGATAGTAATATCGTGTAGTCTTTTACATTCTGAAGCGTAATGAAACTGAGCGGCCGATGGCCTGAATAAATTCGGGATCTAAGGTACGGTCGCCTTCCTGCTGTACCCATACTTTCTGTTCGTTTTTTATCATGCTAAACTTTTCTCCATTTAAAAGGATATGCAATTGGGTTGTATTTTTTGTTATTGGTGATTCGTTAATAATCTCATAAACGTAATCCTTGTCTTTGTAAGTAATTCTGAAAGGTAATCCCATAATCTTATCCTCATTGGAGATATTGAGATAATTGAATTATGAAAAGATTGTTTTAAAAGATAGTATTTAAAGTTTTACACCATTGTATGGATAAAAGAAACACGCTGCTTATGCATTATTGCAGTAGCTTCTTTTAAGCCGAACCATTTTTAGGAAATACTTCTATCTTTAAAAGATAATTTCATAACATGAATATACCTTTACTTGTAGCGGGCTTTATAGTTCTGATCATTCTGTTTTCTTCTTTTGTTACCGTAAGGCAGGGAACAATAGCTGTTGTAACTGTCTTTGGCAAGTACCGGCGGATTTTGTTACCTGGATTAAATTTTAAAATTCCTCTTATTGAACAAATCTATTCAAGGATTTCTGTACAGAACCGGTCTGTAGAACTGGAATTCCAGGCAGTAACTGTTGACCAGGCCAATGTTTATTTTAAAGCGATGCTGCTGTATTCTGTTTTTGATCAGAGTGAAGAAACTATTAAAAACGTAGCTTTTAAATTTGTGGATGAGCGTAACCTGATGCAGGCATTGATACGGACAGTTGAGGGATCGATACGGGCATTTGTTGCTACTAAGCGACAAGCCGATGTGTTGATTTTACGGAGAGATATTGTAGAGCATGTTAAAGAACAGCTGGATACCATTCTTGAAAGCTGGGGTTATCACCTGCAGGATCTGCAATTAAATGATATTACATTCGATGAAGTGATAATGAAATCAATGAGTCAGGTTGTGGCCTCAAACAATTTGAAAGCTGCTGCAGAAAATGAGGGGCAGGCATTGTTAATTACCAAAACAAAATCAGCAGAAGCTGAAGGAAATGCCATAAAAATAGCTGCCGAAGCCGAGCGCCAGGCTGCCCAGCTTCGCGGGCAGGGTATTGCACTTTTCCGTGAAGAAGTAGCCAAAGGTATGTCGGTAGCCGCAAAGGAAATGCAACAGGCTAATATGGATACTTCCGTTATTCTATTTACCATGTGGACCGAAGCTATCAAACACTTCTCAGAAAACTCAAAGGGAAATGTGATTTTTCTTGATGGTTCTACAGATGGCATGAAAAAATCGATGCAGGAAATGATGAGCCTTCATCTGTTACAGAACCAGGAAATTAAATAGCACAGCTTTAACTCAAAAGCTTCAGGTTGTACTTATAAAGGTACAGCCTGATTTTGTTGGGGAATGATAACATCTCTCCTTTTGAAATAAATTATACACTTCTTCCCAATTCGGGTTCTCTTTTTTCATAGTTTAAAGTTTTTTTGCCCTTTCTGCTTCAGGCATCTTATCGTGGTAAGAATATTGAGATATATCAGCAGCTTCTTAATAACGATAGCATGAGTATTGATAAGAAACAGGATAGCAGGAAGACAACCGACACTATAACTATTCCAAAGTACGAAGAGCAGCTGCAGGTAGATAAAAAAACTGTTGAAAGCGGCAAAGTACATATTTCAAAGACAGTTAAAGAAGAGGAAGTATCTGTAAATATCCCTACTATCGAAGAAAAGGTAGCTATAAAGCATGTTCCCGTAAATCAGTATGTAGAAACATCACCCGCCATTAGAAATGAAGGTGATACAACAATTGTTCCGGTAGTAAAAGAAGTGCTGGTTATTGAAAAGCGCCTCATGCTCGTGGAGGAACTACATATAACAAAACAAAAAGTTGAACTGAATACACCTTATTCTGATAAACTTAAGAAGGAAGAAATTAATGTATCACATCAAAATCTTGAATCATAAACTTATAAGTATGAAGAAAATCTACTCCACTTAATTAAATTTTTAAATCTTAAAAACAAGGAGGAACAAATGTCACATACAGTAATTGGAGTGTTTGATTACACAAATCCCGCACAGGAAGCAGTAGAATATCTCGAAAATCATGGCTTTTCAAGAGAAAATATAGATATCTCCGTTAACAGGCAGGATGATGAAAATTCAGAAAGCGCCACAGATAATGACGATAACAGCTTTGGAGATAGTATCAGCCATTTTTTTAGTAATTTATTTGGTAGCGATGACGACGAAGAGGCTAAAAGTTATAGTGAAGTGGGCAGAAGAGGTTCCATTGTAACCGTCCATACCGAGTCAAGAGAGGAAGCAGAACGAGCCGCGGAAATTTTAGACAATTACGGTGCGGTTGATGTGAATGAACGTGCCCGGGAATACCGCAGCACATCCGGAATGTCTGACAACACAATGTCTGACCGTATCTCTGATGAAACTACCAATAGATCCATCCCGATTATTGAAGAGAATTTATCAGTAGGTAAAAAAGTAGTTGAAACCGGAGGAGCACGCATTCGGAGTAAAATCATCGAACGCCCTGTAGAAGAAAGTATTCGATTGCGCAAGGAACATGTAACGGTAGAACGAAATCCTGTTAACCGGCCTGCATCAGAGTCAGATTTGTCTGATTTCAAAGAAGGAACAATAGAAATGAGAGAGCAGGCAGAAGTACCTGTAGTAGGTAAAGAATCGCGGATTGTGGAAGAAGTAAGACTGGGAAAAGATGTAGAGGAAACAGAGGAAACTGTGAGAGATACCGTTCGCAGGACAGATGTGGATATAGAAAATTTGAATGCGTCTGATAGCGACAGATTAAGATCTCATAGCGATAACAGCGATAAGCAGTTTTACAGCTCTGATCCGGAGAATTTTAATACCAGCGCAGAAGACCGTACCGCGGCCCTTGATACCGGATTTAATATTACAAATGACAGAATTGTTGATAATGATGACGATCTGGATGATGATGATAATTTGAGCCGGAGAGGACGGGTTTAAAATAAAAATAGGCTGAACCCTGCAGGATTCAGCCTATTTTTTTATCAGTATCAATTTTAATTTTCTGCCCGGATATTTGCAGCGTTATAAATTTCCAAAGAATCGAAAATTGCCTGACAAGCTATATAGTCGCCTTTTTCTTCCAGCTTTTCTAAAAGATCCTGAACAACCCGGATCCTGCCGTTAAATATATCCGTGTCGGCCCCAATTCTGAAGACATTATAATGGCTTGTCTCTCTTAAATTCTTTTCTGTTTTCATGTAAAATAAGCAATAAAGAAATTCTAAACTCACAGGGTTTTACGGAGATTTTAGCCACAGGGTTTCATGCAGATGTTATTTTAAAAAATGCGGGAAAGCCTATCTGGATTAATCTGAAAACTTTCATGATTTATATCAGTTTAATTAGTAGTTTAAAACTGATTATAATAGGCCTTTATGAAAAGATCAAACATACTCTTGTTTGCAGGTTTGCTGCTTATATTTTTATCGTTTACATTTTGCCGCGACAAGGACAAGCCGAAAAACGATGTTTCAAATCCGGATGCTGACAATAATGGCGGTACTCCTGTTCTTGCGTTGGAACCGGCATTTCCAAATCTTACGTTCGACCGGCCTGTAGAATTTGTTAGTCCTGCTGATGGCACAAACCGCAATTTTGTAATTGCCCAGGAAGGTATTATTTATACTTTTAATAACGATCCGGCTGTAAAAAAAGCCGAGGTTTTTTTAAATTTTGTGCCCAAAGTAACCTCAGGCGGTGAAATGGGCCTGTTGGGACTGGCATTTCATCCCGACTATAAAAATAACGGGTATTTCTATGTTAACTACACTGCAGGCGGCGACCGAAAGTTACACACTGTAATTTCACGTTTTAAGGTTTCCGTATCAAATCCAAATATGGCTGATCCTGCGTCCGAGCAAATATTACTTACTTACGACCAACCTTACAGCAATCACAATGGGGGTAAAGTAGCTTTCGGTAAAGACGGGTACTTGTATATTGCTGCGGGCGATGGGGGAAGCGGTGGAGATCCGCACAGAAACGGCCAGAATAAAAAGGCATTGTTAGGGAAAATTTTAAGGATTGATGTAAACGGAACTCAAGGCAGTTTAAAGTATGCAATTCCGTCTGATAATCCTTTTAAAGGTAATTCTGAGGGATTCCGTGAAGAGATTTATGCTTACGGTATGCGTAATCCATGGCGATTCAGTTTTGATAAAGAAACCGGAGATTTATGGGCGGGGGATGTAGGCCAAAATAAAATCGAAGAAATTGACATTATTAAAAAAGGCGGTAATTACGGATGGAATATTATGGAGGCAGATGAGTGTTTTAAATCCTCCGATTGCAATACCAAAGATTTGATATTACCTGTTTATTCATACAAACAAGGTCCATCAACCGGAAATTCCGTTACGGGTGGCTACGTTTATCGGGGAGACAAGTTAACTGATTTAAAAGGGAAATATATTTATGGCGATTATGTTACGGGTAACATCTGGGCTTTGAGCAACCAGAACGGAAAATATACAAATGTATTCCTGCTTAAACACGACGGTGCCATCTCCTCTTTTGGTGAAGACGCGGATAACGAGTTATACGTTTGCTCATATAACGATGGTAAAATATATAAATTCACATCTAAATAAAGGCCGTACAAGATTTAATAAGTTTAAACTTTGTAATACAATTGGAGTTTTATAAGCTGAAGATTATTCAGCTGCTATGAAAAAAATATTCACTAAAGAATTCTGGAAAGAAGCATTTGCCGTTCTTAAAGCTACGTTTGCCGGTTTTTCAAATGATCGGGCCATGAAGTTCAGTGCTTCACTGGCTTACTATACTATATTCTCCCTTGCACCTCTGCTCATATTAATAATTTCATTAGCTGGTATTTTTTTAAAGCAGGATGCTTTTGAGAACAGAGTATTTACTGAAATGAAAGACCTGATAGGAAGTAATGCAGCGCTGCAGCTTCAGGAAATTATTAAAAATCTGGCTTTATCCGGTAAAAGCAATATAGCCTTGATAATTGGAATTGTAACGCTGGTAATAGGAGCAACAGGAGTTTTTATAGAAATACAGGATTCATTAAATATAATCTGGCGTGTAAAACCAAAGCCTAAAAAGGGCTGGCTCCAGTTTCTTAAAAACCGCCTGCTTTCTTCCTCGTTAATTATTGCGGTAGGCTTTCTTTTAATTGTTTCGCTGGTTATTAACGGAGCTATCCTCGCCCTGTTCGACATACTGACCAGGTATTTACCCGATGTAACCGTCATCCTTATTAACATAGCCAACCTGGTTATCAGCTTTATAGTTATTACAACACTTTTTGCTATTATTTTCAAATTCCTTCCGGATGTTAAAATTGGCTGGAAAGATGTAAGAGGTGGCGCTATTTTTACCGCTATTCTGTTTATGATAGGAAGATTACTAATCGGGCTGTACATTCAAAAAAGTGGTACTGAGTCCACATACGGAGCAGCCGGGTCGTTAATCGTAATCTTGTTATGGGTATATTATACTGCAGCTATCCTCTACTTCGGGGCTGAATTTACCCAGGTATATTCCGAAAGGTATGGGAAAGAAATTCAGCCTGCTGATTACGCCGTACACTTAGAACAGAAAGAGATCGAAAAAGATGTTGATGTGCTTCCGCCACAAAAAAATTAAGCCCGGCTTATTAACTCAGTAATTAATTCTTACCTTTCAGGCATAAAAATTTTTTCTGAAAGACCATTATGTTAAACCGAATTAAGGCCCTCTCATTCGTTCTGATTCTTGTTATTTGCTCACCTGCTGTCAAAGCGCAATCTGTTAATAAGTTCAATGTAATAGCTTATTTTTCAGGTAAGCCAGAGCAACTTGAAAAATACGATCCGAAAAAAATCTCCCATATTATCTTTTGCTTCGGCCATTTAAAGGATAATAAATTCAACATAGGTAACAAAACCGATTCTGCCATGATAAGAAAAATGGTAGATATGAAAAAGGTAAACCCGCAACTAAAGGTATTAGTTTCACTCGGCGGATGGGGTGGCTGTAAAACTTGTTCGGATGTTTTTTCGGCTAAAGAGGGACGCAGGGAGTTTGCAGAATCAGTAAAAAAAGTGCTGACAGGTTTTAAAGCAGACGGCATAGATCTGGATTGGGAATATCCTGCCATTGAAGGTTTTCCTGAACATAAATATTCCCCTGAGGACAAAAATAATTTTACCGAATTGGTAAAGCAGCTACGTGAAACTTTAGGAAAAAAAGCCATTATAACGTTTGCTGCTGGAGGCTTTCAGAAATACCTTGATGAATCTGTGGACTGGAAAAGTGTGATGCGTTCTGTTGATCTGGTTAACCTGATGTCTTATGATCTCATAAACGGATATGCTGTGGAAACAGGCCATCATACGGCTCTGTATTCTACTCCTAAACAAGTTGAATCCACAGATAATGCGGTTAAATATTTAATTAATAAAGCAGGAGTGGATCCGCGTAAGATAATTATCGGGGCAGCTTTTTACGCACGGATCTGGGAAAACGTACCGCCGGAAAATAATGGGTTATACCAGCCTGGAAAATTTAAAACTTCCGTCGACTACAAAAAATTCCCGGAGAATCTGTCGGATAAAAATGGATTCGAATATCATTGGGACGATACCGCAAAAGCACCCTACATGTATAATCGGGATAAAAAGCTTTTTGCAACTTTTGATGACAAACGCTCTATTGCTTTGAAAACAGAGTATGTGATGGAGAATAACCTGGGCGGTATTATGTTCTGGGAATTAGGGCTTGATACACCTTCTGATGGCCTACTGGATACGATCATTGAAACAGGAAAAGAAGCTAAATAAGGTCGAAAAATTACTCCCTCTTCTTTATTAAACTGTAGCCAAGAGTGTAGCCAAAAAAATCGGCTGCACCTTCGTGGGCTTTTAAACCCACTCCAACGGTAAATTGATCGAGAAAACGGTATCTCAGATTCAGGCTTTCGTAGAAAAAGGTCCGTTCGTCATTTTCAATATTTCTCTTTAAATAAATTCCTGTACCCAAGGCTACAAATAAATTTTTAGTGAGCAGCCAGTCGAAAGCAGGAACAATTGCAATACTTGTAGATTTACTGAAACGCGAAGCATCACCGGATACCAGTGATGGCCCGCTTCCGGAATAAAATAATTCAGTTCCGATTCCCCACCGGGTAGAATAGCGGGTTTGATACATGTAAAACAATCCGATTGCACCTTTAAAATACCGGTCGCCTGCAATATCAAATTGTTTGCCCCCCACAGATGTATAAATATCAAAGGAATGAACAGGCTTAAAAACGGGAACTTCCATTCGGGGAGGAAGAATTCTTTTATTCACAGAATACTTTGCTGTAACGCTTATAGGAGTTAAATTTATTCCAAGGTTAGGCTTCTGGTACGATCCGTTTGAAAAATGTTTCAGGTTAGTCCCTACACCTATAGAAAATTTAGGACTAAGCAGGTAATCAATGTTAAACCCCATTCCAAAGTATTGAGTGATTCTGGAACCGATGAGCAGGTTAGAAGGATTATTGTCTTTATTAAAAGGATTAAAATTAACCGCCGAACCCAAAGCCAGCGTAAAATCAATTTCGTAGCGTTTATGCCGTCCTCCAACAGGTAAACTTGCAAAACCATAAAAAGCAAGCGGCTGTCCAACAGCGCTGGTATTAAAATCAGCTTTTGTTAAGCCAAAACCAAAAACAGGGTAATGATGCAGATAAGCATAAATGTTATCCTGTTTCCCCTGCCAGCCCAATCTCAGGTCAATGGCAGAGTATTTCATTTCCCTTAACAGATTCTCAGCTTTTCCCGTGGTAGCCATTACCCCGCCGCTTTCAAATCCAAAACTTATATGTCTGGTATTTGAATTATTGAACAGGGAATCAGAAGAAATTTCAGCAGCATTTTGTGCTTTTACAGTATAAAAACTTAAAAGAAAAAGTAATATAAAGCTTATTTCAATTCCCCTGGCGTTGTTCATACGGCACTGACGAAATAGTGTAATTTGATAGCGTTAATTCTTGTAATCCCCTATTAAACAGAGAGGAATAAATAAAATGCAAAGAAATAGGTTTTAAAAATATCTGCCAACTTTTAGTGAGCTTATGTTAATAAATAATGTTTTTTCTATGGATAGACTTAGCCTGCTTATGAAATGTAATGAAAACTTTTTACCTTCATACAACTAACCGATAAATCTTAATGGACAATTCAAACGCTCGCTTCCTATCCCTGGATGTATTCAGGGGCATGACTATTTGTTTCATGATTATTGTTAATACCCCCGGTGCCGGCGCTGTACCTTTTGCTCCCTTAGAGCATGCTGCCTGGCATGGTTTTACACCTACAGACCTTGTTTTCCCATCCTTTCTGTTTGCCGTTGGTAATGCAATGAGCTTTTCAATGAAAAAGTATAAAGCAATTGGAGATGCAGCAGTATTATCTAAAATATTTAAAAGAACAATCCTGATCTTTTTATTAGGATATCTTTCATACTGGTTCCCGTTTTTCAGAATACATGAGGGACATATTACCCTTGCTCCGATTAGTGAAACACGTATAATGGGCGTATTGCAGCGGATTGCATTGTGCTATTGCTTTGCTTCCTTAATGATCCATTACCTGTCAACAAAAACAGTATACGTGGTAAGCGCCTTGCTATTGGTAGGATATTGGGTTATACTGCTGGCTTTTGGAAATCCTGTCGATCCGTTAAGTATGCTTGGCAATGCCGGAACGTATCTTGATAAATTTGTATTAGGCGATAGCCACTTATATCATGGTGAAGGAGTAGCTTTTGATCCCGAAGGAATCTTAAGCACACTGCCGGCTATAGTAAATGTGATAATCGGTTATTATGCGGGTAAGTTTATTCAGGAAAAAGGAAAAGGCTACGAAACAACAACGAAATTAATGCTGGCTGGCTTTGTGCTGATTTTTCTGGCCATCTGCTGGAACAGCGTTTTTCCGATCAATAAAAAATTATGGTCCAGCTCTTTTGTTTTACTTACCACCGGTTTAGACCTGGTTATAATTTCAGCATTAATTTACTTGCTGGAAATAAAATTCTGGAATCCGGCAAACTGGTCCCGCTTCTTCGTAGTTTTTGGTAAAAATCCGCTGTTCATTTACTTATTATCAGAAATACTGGTAGTAGTTGCCTACATGATAACAGTAGCACCTCACACCGGCTTGTTTAAATGGTTAGGGATCAATGTTTTTCAAACTATTGCCCCCGGCCCGCTCGGCTCTTTACTTTTTGCACTTTTTTATATGTTATTGTGCTGGAGCATCGGCTGGATTTTAGACAGGAAGAAAATTTATGTTCGGGTTTAAATTTTAATCATAGTACTGTTGAGACAAATTGTGTGAAATAAAACGTTAACCTGCTCATGATCAACAGGAAGAGACATGCTTAATTTGTAAAAACAAAAATATATATCTTTGCAGGATGGAACTCCTGAACGATGCTATCCGGAATTATCTGGAACAACATTGCGATCCGGAGCCGGAATTACTCCAGCACATTAACCGGGAAACGAACCTGAAAGTCCCCATGGCACGTATGCTGTCAGGACATTTTCAGGGCCGTCTTCTAAGTTTCTTATCTAAAATTATCCAGCCAAGGCGGATACTTGAAGTTGGAACTTTTACCGGTTACGCAACACTTTCATTAGCCGAAGGTCTATCTTCCGATGGCATAATTCATACCATTGATATTAATGAAGAACTTGAGGATCGGGTTAAAGAATATTTTAATCAGTCGGGTTTGAATTCAAAAATCAGGTATCATATCGGGAATGCATTAACTATTATCCCTGCACTCGAAGAAACATTTGATCTTGTTTTTATCGATGCTGATAAAAAGAATAATTCTTCGTATTATGACCTTACTTTTGAAAAACTGCGTATTGGAGGGCTTATAATAGTTGATAATGTGTTATGGAAGGGTAAGGTGGTTTCTGAAAATGATTCTGATACTGCTGCCATCAACAATTTCAACAAAAAAGTAACGGACGATAAACGTGCAGAGAAATTGATTTTACCTGTACGGGATGGTCTTTTTATAATTCGTAAAATTCAATAGTATGTTAAAACGATTGATCACAGTATTCCTGGTGTTTACATCAGGCATTACCTTCGGGCAGTCGGCTGCAAGCAAATATGTAGAATCATACAAAGATGCAGCCATACGTTTAATGGACGAGCATGGAATTCCTGCCAGTATAATTTTAGGGATTGCCATTCATGAATCTGCCAGCGGCAACAGTAAAATTGCCCGCAATCTTAACAATCACTTCGGAATTAAAGGAGCTAACTCAAGTACAAAAATAAAATCGGCCTATAAGGGATACGAAAGCGTAGACGATTCGTATGAAGATTTTGTAAGCTTTATGAAAAGGCGAAGCACTTTAGATCCGCTGTTTGAAAAGTTAGGAGCCTCCCATTATAAAAAATGGGTTTACGGGATTCAAAAAGCAGGCTATGCAAGAAGCGGTACCTGGGCCAGCCAGGTTGTTGCAATTATAAAAAAATATAAATTGTATCAGTATGATAAACCTGCCGATGAAGTTCCGGCAGTACAAACTACGGAAGTAAAGATAAACACACCTGCACCTAAAATAATTGTGTACGAAGTAAAGGCGGGCGATACGCTGTCAACAATAGCAAAAAGGTTTAAAACTACGGTAGCAAGCATTCAAAAAAACAATGGCTTGCAGACGAGCAGGTTGAAGCCCGGACAGCGATTAAAAATATAATTTATTTGATGAGACTATTTATTCTGTTAATTGGTTTAGCTCTTTTAACTTCTTGCAGCAGCAGAAAAACTACTTTAAAAGCAAACCAACCGGCACAGCGGGTTCGAAAGGTCTTTGGAGAAACAGTTCTTATTAACCGCACTTCTGCCGAAGAGTATATTAATCGGTTTAAAGGTATTGCTGCGGAAGAAATGAACTTGTATGGGATTCCTGCAAGTATTACGCTGGCCCAGGGATTACTTGAATCTGCAAACGGAAATAGTACACTTGCACGGGAAGCCAATAATCATTTCGGTATAAAATGTAATTCGGACTGGAGAGGCCCAACTATTTTGAGAGATGACGACCAGCTGGATGAATGTTTCCGCGTCTATAACAATCCCGAAGAATCCTTCAGGGATCATTCTGAATTTCTTAAACGCAAGCGTTACGCGTTTTTATTCGAAATGGATAAAGATGATTATCGCGGATGGGCTTACGGATTAAAACAGGCGGGTTATGCCACAAATCCAAAATATCCTGAACTTCTTATCGGCCTGATTGAGAGATACGGCCTTGATCAGTATGATAAGAAAGAAACTGTTTTAGCAAAAGCTAAACGCGAAGATCGGGTAATGGACGAAATAAATTCTAAACCTCCGGTATCAAAAGCACAGGAGCCGGAAAAAACGCCTGTTGCAATGAAAATATACGAAGTTAAACAAGGCGATACGCTCTATTCTATCAGCAAAAGATTTGCTTTAACAGTAGAAGAGATCAAGATTTTGAACGGCATTCAAAATACGGATATCAAACTGGGACAATTATTGCTTGTTTCTAAATAATTGTTAATGTTTGTTAAATTGGTTTTTAATAAAAACCGATTAGTTAGTTTTAAGCCGTTTTGAAGAAACTTCTTTTAGTATTATGCTTTGTTTTAATTTGCGCAGCTGATCTTTTAGCGCAGCAAACTACCGTGCAGGGCATTGTTTTCGACAAAGACACCAAACAAAGAATAACACGGGTTTTTATTTACAACACACGTACAGACAAGGGCGTATTTAATAACTTAAAGGGCGAGTTTTCAATGAAAGCCCTGAAGGGCGATACGCTTATTGCCGCTCTTGAAGGTTATGCCGTGGATACAACAACGGTAAAAACAGAGAATACGGTTCTTTTTTACTTAAAACGCACAAGCATTCGGCTAAAAGAAGTAATAGTAAGAGATTCCCTGAAGTCTCCTCAAAAGAAGCTGGAAGAAAATCAGGCAGCTTACAATGATATCTACCGTAAAGGAAATTCTAAAGACCTGTTATCAGTTGGTCCGGGAGGGGCCGGATTAAGTATAGATGCACTATTCAGTTTATTGAGTAAAGAAGGGAAACATGCCCGTTTTTTACAGGAAATAATAGAAAGAGATTATCGGGAAGCACTTATTGATTACCGCTATACAAAAAAACTGGTAAGCAATACAACGGGCTTAAAAGATAAAGAACTGGAGGATTTTATGTCGCAGTACCGGCCATCGTATTACTTTATACTGGAAGCCAATGATTATGCGCTGATTAAATTTATAAAGGAGAGTTATCAAAGATATGTAGCTAATCCGGGAGCATACCGGCTTCCATCCCTTAAGAAGGCTCCATGAAATTCCCTGTGCTCCATGTAAAGCACTTACCGGTTCCTGGCATGGCTTTGTTTCCGTTCATTTTGCTGAAAGAAAAGAAATATAAGCTTGATCCTGTTTTTATCAACCACGAAAAAATTCATTTAATTCAGCAACTCGAATTGTTGATTATTCCTTTTTACCTGCTGTATCTATTAAATTATATAGTCAACCTGCTTCGTTTTAAGAATCATTTTAAAGCGTACATGAATATAGTTTTTGAGAAAGAAGCCTATGCCGAAGAGAAAAAATTACGGTATATAAAAAGCCGGAAATTATGGGCCTGGCTGCATTATTTCTGATACATTTTTACGTTTTAGACGAAATTGCCTTTTAAAAAACAGCTATTTTCAGTTTCTTTGCTGCGATGTTTTGGAAAACGCTGCTTATCATTTCTTTAACTGCTGTTTCTTTTTGTTATGCCCAGGAGAAGGCTCAGCAAGATTCTGTTGATCTGAGTAATTTGCGGCAATATCCAAAAAAGAATGCACTTCCGGTAAGGCAGCCTGTTTTACAGATTGTGCCGGTACAAATTCCGGAGAAAGAACTGGACATTAAAGTAAATTACTGGAAGAACTGGATTGCTTTTGGTATAAACTTAAACCAGGCAGCATTTAGTAATAACTGGAGCGGAGGTGGAGTAAATTCCATTGCCCTCGGAACTAATTTCAATTACAAGGTAGATTACACCAAAGAAGATCGCAATTACGTATCAGAAGTGGTATTGCAATACGGTAAACTAAAAAACCGTGACCAGCTGGAGCGTAAAACCAACGACCGGATTTTCTGGGATAATAAACTTGCACTCAAGGTATCTAAAAACTGGAACTTTTTCGGCTCCGTTAGCTTCGAATCGCAGTTTGACAGAGGATATAACTTCGGAAAAGACAGTGTGGGAAATGAGACGAGGACTTTAATTTCAGGATTCATGTCACCGGGATATCTTACAGAATCTTTAGGATTTGAGTACAAGCCATCCAAATATTTCTGGCTTCGGTTGGGTACAGGAACTGCCCGTCAAACTTTTGTGCTTGATAATGATCTCTATCTTACCAATCCTAAAAATTACGGGGTTGAACCGGGAAAGTCTTTCAGAAACGAGCTGGCTTTGCAAGTAGTTGCAAGTATTGATAAAAATATTGCAAGCAACATTAACCTTAAGTCAAGGTACTCTCTGTTTGCCAATTACGAAAAACTGGGAAATATAGACCACCGCCTTGACTTTCTGCTTACAGCCAATATTACCCGGTTTGTAAATGTAGGTATTAATGCCATTGCTGTGTACGATGATGATGCAAGTACAAAGATACAGGCAAGCCAGGCGTTGTCTTTAGGGCTTGCATATAAATTCCCGCCGAATTAACCACTTCAGTA
Organism: Rubrilithobacter danxiaensis; assembly: GCF_047272945.1. NCBI lineage: Bacteria > Pseudomonadati > Bacteroidota > Sphingobacteriia > Sphingobacteriales > Sphingobacteriaceae > Rubrilithobacter > Rubrilithobacter danxiaensis. The sequence continues at coordinate 1,617 of NZ_JBKOPS010000009.1, read as the reverse complement.
AAACATATATCCGTTTATTTCGTCATTAAATCTTAAATTTGCTGGCTATTTAAGCTGATTATTACGATGTTCGAAAATTTACAGGATAAATTAGACCGTGCCTTTAAAGTTCTTAAAGGGCAGGGAAGTATAACAGAAATAAACGTAGCCGAAACTATGAAGGAGATCCGGAAGGCTCTTCTTGATGCGGACGTAAATTATAAAACTGCAAAATCTTTTACAGACGAGGTAAAGGAAAAAGCCCTTGGGCAAAACGTATTAACTTCTATTTCACCAGGCCAGCTTCTTACCAAAATAATGAACGATGAGCTTACGGCTCTGATGGGAGGCTCTGCTACAGAACTTGAACTTACTGCAAATCCTACAGTAATTCTTATTGCAGGATTGAATGGTGCCGGTAAAACCACCTTTTCGGGTAAGCTTGCTAACTTTTTAAAGACTAAAAAAGGCAAGAAACCATTGCTGGTTGCTGGCGACGTTTATCGCCCCGCGGCGATTGACCAGCTGGAAGTTTTAGGACAGCAGATCGAAGTTCCGGTTTACGCAAACAGAGCTTCCAATGATCCGATTGGCATTGCGAAAGAAGGTATTGCAGAAGCAAAAAGGAACGGAAATAATATTGTAATTGTTGATACTGCCGGCCGTTTGGCTGTGGATGAGGAGATGATGAACGAGATTGCAGCGGTAAAGGCAAGCACTAATCCGAACGAAATCCTTTTTGTTGTTGATGCAATGACCGGCCAGGACGCCGTTAACACAGCTAAGGCTTTCAATGACCGCCTTGACTTTACCGGTGTGGTTTTAACCAAGCTTGACGGCGATACCCGGGGAGGGGCCGCCTTGTCAATTAAATCGGTAGTTAACAAACCCATTAAATTTATAGGTACGGGCGAAAAGATGGAAGCGCTGGATGTTTTCTATCCCGACAGGATGGCTTCCCGGATACTTGGAATGGGTGATGTGGTTTCTTTGGTTGAACGTGCGCAACAGCAGTTTGATGAAAAAGAGGCAGCAGAACTTCAGAAAAAAATAAGAAAGAATAAGTTCGACTTTAATGATTTTCTTGGACAGATCCAGCAGATTAAAAAGATGGGTAATATGAAAGATCTGATGGGAATGATACCGGGAGTTGGTAAAGCAATAAAAGATATTGACATTGATGATAATGCTTTTAAGCCGATAGAAGCTATTATCCGCTCTATGACGCCTTACGAAAGAGAAAATCCGGATGCTATAAATCCAAGCAGGAGAAACCGGATTGCCATAGGCTCCGGAACTAATATTCAGGAAGTAAATAAACTGATTAAACAGTTTGATGATATGCGCAAGGTGATGAAACAATTCAGCAATCCGGCGGCCGCGGCAAAAATGATGCGTGGAATGCCGAAAATGCCTTTCGGAAAAAGGTAGAAATCCGCTTCTTTAAAAAAAACAAAATCCTGCCCATTACTGGACTGCCCCCAAAAGTTTGGACGAATTTAGTTATTAGATTTGTAATAATGAGCTCGATATTCCATTGGGCTCATTCCATTTAAATTCAGTTTTATTCGCTTTTTATTGTAGTAACAGATATAGTCTTTTATATCCTTTTTCAACTGATCTGTCGATCCGTATTCG